>SVJI01000071.1 GCA_015069065.1 Oscillospiraceae bacterium
ATATCAACATCCGAATACTCATGATAATCCCCACGTGCAAAAGATCCATAAAGATAAGCATCTGAAACTCTGTTTTCAAAAACATTATTACTTGAAGCAAATGCTTCCCTTAAAATAGAAAGAGCTTGCAACTGATTACACATATCTTACACCCCCAATATATTTTTATTATATCTTACTTTTTTAAATATTGCAACACATTTTAGAAAAACGCAAGTTAAGGGGATAAAATTGTTAGTTTTATTATTTTTCCACCTCTTAACTTGCGTTTTTCATTCAATATACTATTGTTTTTTTATCAGTTTTCTTTTTTAATATACGCATTTAATTTATCGATACTACGTTTTTTCTGTTTATCTGCTAAGTGAGTATATACACTCAAAGTAATTGAAACGTCAGAATGACCAAGAACCGCCTGTGTTGTCTTTATATCAACATCTGCATTATAAAGCATTGTACAAAATGTGTGCCTGAATTGATGCATTCCGAATTTTGCATCTGTATCATAATATTCATTATATTCCCTTAAAAATCTTTTCCAGAATTTATTAATTGAGCTTTCAGTATGAGGATTTCCCGATGCATTTACAAACACAGGCTTTCCCTGTATATCAGCACCATATTTTTGAATATATTCTTTTTGGTATGTTTCTAAAACATCACACAGTGTATCTAGTATCGGAATCTCTCTGATACTTGTTTTAGTTTTTGGCAGACTTATTATAGGGCGATTGTTTTTAAATATAATTGCTTTATCAACATGAATTACTTTATTCTCAAAATCAATGTCATCCCATACCAGTGCAGCTATTTCCCCTCTTCTCAAGCCTGTATAAAGAAGAGTCATAATAAAAGGTCCGCAGTCTGATATCTTGCAAAATTCACTTATTTTTTCAACTTCCTCTTCACTTAATGCCTTTCTTTCATTTTTCTCTCGTTTATTTATTATAAGACCAACCGTAGGGTCTTTTATCACCAAGTCATTTGCTATCGCAGTAGTATACATCTGATGAAGCGTATCACGTAGTTTCTTTATGCTACTTGCGTGGATGTATACTAAAAAAGTGGACAGCAAAATGGAAATGATATAAAATAGTAGACACGAAAGCTCCTCGGGAATTTCCTGTCTCCATAAGCCTCTCTCTGTCTGATTTTCAATAAGTGCATCGGTATGATCAATGTAATACTCAAGAGCCTTTTCTTTGTAACGGATACTTTCTTCTTGCCATCCGGGGTTTCCTCTATCACGGTGTCAGAATCAATAACATCAAGTTCATATCTTAGCTCTGCCGTTTTGTTTGCCTGGGAATATATTTCATCCGAAGCCAACACGCCAAAGGATACAGATATTATTGCACAAACAAGAATCAAAAGAATGATTTTTTTCATTATCCACTCACCTCCCTACTTAATAATTATAACAGTTCTTATCGCTGTATATCTGCTTGCTACAACCACACGGGAGCCATTGCCCGCCGCAGTTTCTGCAACCAATTCATCTGCTGTGACAGCCTTTATGCGGCTACCTTTAGGTTCAGAGCTGTCATACAAATAAAAGTAAGATTTCTTCACAATAGAATGTCCTGTAATTTTATCTGTATTATCTTTTAAATCTTTAGTTCTTACACCTATTGCATTAAAGGTATAGTCTGCCACATTACCTACTACAGAAGTGCAAGCAGAATTTCCATATGTTCCTGTGCTGCTTTTCGGGAAACGAATAGCTTTATATTCAGGCTTTTTATCATTGCTTATATCACACACCTGCACACATTTTGTAAGCTTTCCACTCATATCAGCAGCTACCAAAAAGGCATCTCCCTCTTCCAGATCGTTCAGTGTCATTGTAGTACCACCGTTTATATCAAACACTGTAAAATTCTCACTTAAAACATACTCCTTGCTTACTCCGTTCATAAGACCTATTATTTTGTCATGCTCCTCGCCATCCGTTATTACTTTTATTTTCTTTTGCAGTATAAAAGCATCATCGCTGACTCCATTTTTGTCCGTACTGTCAGAAGAATCCAGTACCACAGCCTTTGGTGCCTTGTAAGCACTATAATCATATGCTGAAAAGCTGTAAGCCTGGCTGTCGGTAAAATTAAGAGGTGTAATTCTTATACCGTCTGATTCAACCTTCCCGTCGGAGTCACGTTTTTCAATCATAAATATAATAGTGTTGTCACTGACAGTATATTCTCCAATAGAACTTGTTGATGAACGGTATACGTTGGGTGCAGATGTAATATCTGTTTTGTAGAACCTTTCACTTTCGTAATCAAACGCAGCCGCATCTCCCGCTTTGGTGGCGTAATAAAGCTTATTAAGCTCTCCCTTATCATTCAGCTCGTACTTTATCAACTGCTGAACAACCTCGCCGTTATTTGTAATTCCTATATTGTTGACAGCATCCCATTGAGAAATTGTTTCCTTTGCATTTTTTCCGCTTCCGCTGTTGGTTTCAATTTTTTTTGCACCTTTAAGCTGAATAAGCTCCCCATTTTGAGAATATATCAAAAATTCTCCTTCATCGGGCTTGATAGCTTTTGTACCAAACGCAGCATTAAGCAAATATCCGTACTGTTCTCCTCCTTCCGATTCAAAACTGTAGGCTATTTTGCCGTCGTGGGTAATTGCAAAACGCAGACTTCTTCCCAAAACAAAGTTTCTCTTTTGTTCACTATTAGTTTTAATTTCCTGTGCGAATTCTTTGGTTAAATCGTAAATGTTATCGTTTATAACACAGGAGCTTATCATCTGTCCATCATTTTCGAGTCCAGTTATTTCACCTATGATACCAACATTTTCTACAATACATAAAATGACCTCGTTATCTTTGCTTCTGGCGACGGAAAGCACGTTATAGATTAATTTTGCCGCCTCCGCACGTGTGCAGGCATTTGTGGGATTAAATAATCCCTTATCATCGCCTGACAATATATTCACTGAGTACATTGCACAAACAGCATCCTGTGCATAAGAAGCAATTTTGTCGTAGTCCTTGAACAGAGGAGTTTTAGCTGATGAAATTTTATTCTCCATTATGCGGTAAAGAATAACCGCAACGTCCTGTCTTGTTATACTTTGACCAACACCGAAAAACCCGCCTTGCCCGTTTACTACACCGGCATTAACTGCTTTTTTGATGTATTGGGTGTACCACGCACTGCTATCAACATCAGCAAAGCTGTCCTCACCCTCGCTCCACTGCGAGCCAAAAGCCATAACCGCCATTTTCACAAACTGTTCACGTGTTACAGCGTTTGCAGGGCAGAACTGTGTCGGCGTCATTCCCGCAATAATCCCTCTGTTCTTCAAAGCTGTTATTGCTTCACTTGCCCATGCAACACTTGCTATATCTGTAAATTCTGAAGAAACCTCTTCCTTCACACCTTCTACATTTTCCATTCCTTCTATATTATATACACGGTGACCTCCGCCGCCACCGCCACCGCCGGTTGGCGGGTCATACTCATCGTCTGTGTCATCCTCAAGCAGGTTGAGTAATACAGAAAGCCTTGCAATAAAGGTATCCTTAATTTCCGAAAGAAGTGTGAAGGTCTTATCTTCAAATGCTTTTCCCATCTCAACAGGGTCAACCTTTGTGTAGTCTCCATTCACATCTATTCCTTCAATACTGTACTTTCTTAACAGATAGTCAGTCTGTGACCTGTCAGTATTGCTGAACGCCTCAAGAATTACTGTTTTTTCAAATTCAGAGGAAAGCTTTCCCCATGACTCAACAAGTCTTTCGGTATCAGTGTTTATGAGAGCGAAGAGCTTATCCTGCACACCTGTCTTATTATCCTTATATTCTTTGTTTTCCAAATCAATATTAAGTCTCGTCTTATTATTTCCGAGGAATCCTTCAAACTCTCCTCTGGTAAGAGTCTTAAGGCCATAGATTATCTCTGATGTATCAATTACCTTCTGAATATCGGTAAGCAAAGGGACACCATCTGTATAATAAGCATCACGATAGTCTATCAGAATATTATTAAAATCCTCCTCCGCTATGTCATAGGTAGAGTCATAGAAATCCGGAAGTATAAACATTCCTCCATGATTTTCAAAGAACGCTTTTAAATCCGTATGCACACTCGCCCCATTAAAGATAGATTTTATAGTGTTCTTTTCCGCAGAACCAAGAAGCTTAACTGTTCCCCCTCTTGCAGAGGATGCAAACTGCATCCCTTTCACACCCAATCTGATAAGATAATCCCCGGGCGTCCTATCCTCTTTTATAGTAAAGGTAAACGCAAAGCTTCCGTTTTCGTCTGCTTTCATTTCGTCGATAGTAAATACCGTAGTTTTATCTATCGTTGTAAGTGCACCGGGATCAACAGCATTCCCACTGGCATCAGGATAATAAACTATCATTGTAACAACCGTTTCGATGTCACTGTTGACCTTTCCGTTAACAGTGACCTTGCCAGTCCTTTCGTCCATAACTAACTTTTCTATTGTAAGGTCATAAACAGGGCTGCTTTCTTCCGCAGAGCATGTTACAGTGCCAAATATCATTATGATAGACAGTAGACAAGCTAAAAGTTTTAATTTAACATGCATCATTGTACCTCCTGATTTTTACTTGAGTGCTGCCTTGAGATTCGTGTTATTTCTTTCGTTATATACCTTTACCATGCTTTCAAGCATTTCAAGACCGCCCTTTTGTGTCCATTCCTTTACATACTTATCGTAATTATCAATAGATTCTTCACCTGTAACAAGCTTAATAAACCATTCTTCCTCAAGCTTCTTGATTTCGGGGTAGATTTTGTTGTATTCATCCGTTACGATACTGTACATATCACATTTATAAAGCGGCATTTCCTTTGCAGCCTTAATATATGTCCACTTATCTGGTGTATTCTTTTCCCAGCCTGCCTCCTGGAAAGCAACATTTGAAACAATCGCACCTAATGCACCAAGCCATTTCTCATTAATTCCCTTTTGACCTTCCTCTGTTGTTGCACCTGTTTCTGCGTCATAATGCACGCCTTCAAATCCATAGTTTGCAAGCTTGAAGCCATCTTCAATAACAAAATCCCACATTTTATTCAGATAATTTACTTTTGCAAAATTGCTTCTTTTAAATAATCTATCCATTTTTATTCCCCTTTACATATGTCCACCACTAATTTGTGCACTGTTTTTACCACGAAGTCTGACTGTTTTATCCTCAGGTACGTATTCATTAGGAAAATGAACCATAATATTATCCTCTTCAAGTCTCTTCTGCAATACAGAAATATTGACATCTGAAACATTAACCTTATCTTTAATAGCCAGACACGCTGTATGTGCAGCCGCCTGCCCTGTGATAATCGCCGGCGGAATAACACGAAGAACGTCCCACGCATAGCCTACGCCTGCCGCACTTCTTCCTGCGGTCAGCATATTTGGATAATCTTTTCGTGTTATACACCTTAAAGGAACCTCAAACAAGTGGTCTCTATGCTCAAAATCATTGATTGCACAAATCGAATCATCAAAATGCTTATACGCATCTTCCACTTTTAAAGCATAATCCGCATCAAGGTGGCAGGTTGTTCTGAATTGCGGCATAAAAGGAAGATGTGTAACCTCACGGCTTAATCTGTCTGTAGCTTTTAGCTTTTGTAATAGCAAGCTCTGATTTGTCAGCAAGTAATCAGTTACTTCCTCTACAGTAAGTCCTGACCACATAGGAACATTATCGGGCTGATTGTCGCCGAATAAATTTATATTACCGCCTGTAATATTTGAAAATGCGTGATAAATATTCTGTTCCTTAAGCATATTAACAAACGGATAAAGGGTGGTAATACTTAAAATACCAAGAATTATATAGTTTATTATATCGATAACTCCCATTTTTCTTTTCATCACCAAATACCCCCATCTTCATCCAGTTTGTTCGATATATAGTTTGTAATAATTACAAGTAAAAGGGATACAACGCCTCTGAACATTCCTACGGCTGTTGCATAGCTGAAATTATTTGCCTGAAGCAGACCTACACGATATATGTAATAATCAAGAGTTTCCGCCACTTCCGAAACAGTTGCGTTATATAAAACAAGAACCTGCTCAAATCCTACATTAAGTATCTGACCAAAGCTTAAGATAAACTGTACACTGATAATGCTTCGTATAGACGGAATTGTGATATGCCACAGCTTCTGCCATCTGTTTACACCGTCAATCGCACCTGCCTCGTACAGCTGTGCATCTACGCCCGAAAGTGCTGCCAGATAAATAATGGCTGACCAACCGATTTCTTTCCATATAGCACTGCCCACATAAAGCCCTCTGTAATATTCTTTTGAAGCCATATACATCACCGGCTCTTTACCGAACATTGCTGTAATCTGGTTTACTACACCTTCAACCGAAAAGAAGTTATATAAAATACCATATACAATAACCCACGAAATAAAGTGCGGTAAATATGTAGCAGTCTGAACAAATTTCTTATATTTCGGGTGATGCACTTCATTGAGCATCAGTGCCAATGCTATAGGCGCCGGAAAGCTGAACGCAATCCTCAGAAAACTTATGGAAAGAGTATTTCCCAGAACACGCCAGAAATCACCATTTGAAACAAACCTCTCAAAATGCGCAAGACCTGCCCAGGGACTGGCGAACATACCGTCCATGAAATTATAATCCTTGAATGCCATTATAAGTCCAACCATAGGAGCATACGCAAAAGTCAGATAAAAAATTAAAACAGGGGCAAACATAATATAAAAGGGCATGTACCTTTTTAATGTTTGCAGCTTGCTTTTTCGATATCCAACCTGCACAACTGCAGCACTAACGCTGCATTCTTTTCTTTGTTTGATTTTCATTACGTCACCTCAAAATCATTTTTGAAAACTTCCCATTTGTTTTCCTTACGTCAAGTATAGCATTCGACTTTTATTGTTGTAAATCAACAAAACTGTTTATTAGATGCAAAAGTGATTTTTATTAAAGTGATTTTTATTATTAAAACACTCCGTCTGCAGTATAATAAACAGCGATTATATATCAGATATGTTTAATCATAACATTTTTTAATTTTGACTTCAATAAATCAAGGCAAATCAATAGTATGTAATATTTCCCACAATAACCTTAATTATTTTTTGCTGGAAATTTAAATAAAACAGAACAAAATGGGTGTTTTCCATTTTGTTCTGTTTTATATTAAATATTTCATAACAATCAGTCAAATGTTAGTCAAAAGTCAGTCAAAACGCAAAAAATGCAAAATAAAAAAGCGCACGAAAAAACGGCTTAACCCTAACGGTTAAGCCGTTTTAAGCTGGAGGCGCCACCCAGATTTGAACTGGGGAATAAAGGCTTTGCAGGCCTCTGC
>SVJI01000072.1 GCA_015069065.1 Oscillospiraceae bacterium
AATGAATTAATTGAACGATTTTTTAAACGCAAAGTTTTTAGCAGGTTTGTATGCGTACACTTTCAAAACCTGTAGGTTTAAGACAGTAAACCAAACGCAGTAGCGGCTGCGAAATATTTTACATATGTCACCGCTATGACATATTTCAGCATCGGCAATATCATTGGAACGCACCTGAGTTTAGCAGGTATGATGCTAACCGCAGAATATATATTTCACCCATAAAGGGTTGCGGGAATATTACTAACCGGGCAATATGCCAACAGGGAATATAAATCATACTAAATGGAGACAGAGATAACAAACAAGCCTCAATATACCGATATAAAGGAAACTGTACTCAATTCATATCGGGAAACAGAGAGGTAACAGGTTGTTAAAATCAGTGGTATTGCTATGCCCAAAATAAGTATTCAGATAGACTTGAAAAAATAGTCCGTTGGTGCTAGAATTATATCAGCGGACTGTTTGTTAAGGAGGTAATGTTATAATGACAGGCAGTTTACAAATAAAAAACGGCAAATATTATGCCGTCATAAATTATAAAGATGATTGTAATAATCGCAGACAGAAATGGGTATCTACTGATTTGCCGGTTAAAGGAAACAAAAAGAAGGCAGAGAAATTCCTTGCAGATTATCTTAAAAAGTATGATGAAAGAGACGGAGTGCTCAGCAATGATATGTATTTTCATACATATATTTTAATGTGGCTGGAGTCAATCAGACATACAATTGAAAAATCTACATTTGAAGTGTATTCTATGGATGTAAAAAAGCATATTGCTCCGTACTTTGAAAAATTGGGTCTGAGGCTTACAGAATTAAAGGTTATACATTTACAAAGGTTCTATTCGGAACTTCTTGAGAATGGGCGTTTGGACGGAAAGGGAGGGTTATCACCAAAGACGATAAAAAACTACCATACCGTAATACGCAAATCTCTTCAGGATGCACTTCGTAATGAACTTATTGTATCAAATCCTGCAGACCTTGCAAAGCTTCCAAAGAAGCAAAAGTTTATAGGGAATTTCTACACACTCGGTCAGGTAAATACATTGCTTGAGTACAGTAAGGGGAAAGACCTGTATACTGCAATAACGCTTGCCGTATATACGGGATGCAGACGTTCGGAAATACTTGGCTTTAAATGGGATTCAATAAACTGGGAAAATATGACCATAACTGTAAAGGATACTGTTGTGCACACAAGTTCAACAATTTATCGGCAAGGGACAAAGACTGACAGCAGTTACAGAACACTTCAGTTGACCGGTAATGTTATTGAAGTGCTAAAGGCAGAGAAAAAGCTTCAGGAACATTATAAAAAGCTTTTCGGCAGAGAGTATATTCAGAATGACTACATTGTAAAAAGACCAAATGGAGAGCTTTATATGCCGTGCACCTTTACTTCTAATGTTAAGCGTTATATGAAAAATGCAGGACTTCCCGTAATACGTGTGCACGATTTAAGGCACACAACGGCAAGCTTACTCTTGTCCTTAGGTTTATCGCTGAAAGAGGTTCAGGAATGGCTCGGCCACAGTGATATTTCGACTACGGCAAATATTTATACGCATATTACGGCACAGACGAAAATAGAGTCTGCAAACCGTTATTCGCAGTGTTTAAATTTCTAATGCGTTAGAAATCCGTTAGAAAAATGTTAGAAAAACCATTTTAAAACACGAAAAAAGCCCGATATAATCGGGCTTTTAGTGGTTGCCGAACTAGGATTCGAACCCAGACATACAGAGTCAGAGTCTGCTGTGCTACCCTTACACAATTCGGCAATATATCATACTTGTAACCTCAAACGCTACCTGTATAATATACAACGTTTTTGTCTCTTTGTCAACAGTTTTTTTCTAAAATTTTCAAAAAGTTTTTATTGTACTCCTAATTCCTTTAATAAGCCTAAACAGCCTTCATTTACGTCCTCCCACGTCTGTTGAAAATCACCTGTGTACCAGGGGTCTGCTACATCACGATGGGTGGAAGTATGCTCCATCAGGAGTGAAACTTTTTTGTCAGGGTCATTTCCGACAAATCGTGTCATGTTACGCAGATTATTCCTGTCCATGGCAATGATATAATCATAATAACTGTAGTCTGCCTCAGTCATTCTGCGCGCGGTTTTTCCACTGCAACTGATACCATGCTCGGCAAGCTTTTTTTTCGCGGGAGGATAGACGGGGTTTCCCAATTCCTCTGTGCTTGTTGCGGCAGATGCTATTTCAAATTTTTCCGAGACACCTTTTTTTCTGATTAAATCTTTCATAACAAATTCTGCCATTGGGCTTCTGCAAATATTTCCGTGGCATACAAAAAGTATCTTTATCATAATTATCACCATCCAAGTAAGATTATATTACAAAAAAGTTAAAAAATCAATCCTCCTGTTTACATGCCTTCTAAAATATGCTATAGTTGAATTGAGGTGGTAATTATGAAAAAAGCGAAGTTGTCAGCATGTGTTCTTGTAATTGCTTTGTTTATATCCTCATTTACATTCACGGTAAATGCACAGGATATCTCTGTAAAGGTTAAGATTGCACCTTTCTACACGGAAATAGATTATATGAGTGTGGATAACCGTTATGTAGAATACCCACTTATAACGTATAAGGATATTACATATTTCCCCATGACCTTTGATTTGTGTGCACGTCTGGGACTTGCGTGCGGATTTGACAGTGAAAAAGGACTTTTTATTACACGCGAATATATTGTTTCGGGCAATATTGAAAATCCCAAACCTTTCGGCGGAGATGCCTTGAATTATTACAACACATCCTATGATGCAGTAGTTCCTACATATCCGATATACCTTAACGGCATATTTATAGATAATGAAAAAGAGCAGTACCCTCTCCTTAACTTCCGTGGTGTGACGTATTTTCCCATGACATGGCGTTTTGCGTATGAGGAGCTTTGCTTTGATATTGAATGGTCGGACGAGGAATACTCTTTCAAGCTTATGGACAACGGAAAAAGTAATGCTCCGTATATATACTCCATAGAGGGTGATAACGTAAAACTTCAGAATAAAATAGATGTTTACGATGAGCAACCTTTGGAGAATGGGCAGACAAGGTACTCGCACCTTTATTCCTACTATACTCGTTATAATTTTGATACAGCCCTCAAAACCGTTACCCGTGAAGAGAATAGTGAAAAAGGAAGCAATGTGTCCGTGCCAGAGCGCGCCGATAAACTTACACCAACAGTTATTGAAACTACAATTAAGGACAATAGTATATATGTCGGGGACGAACTCTTAATAACTCTTGACAGCGAGGAAATCGTTAGTGGGGCGAGCGTGCATGAGTATAAAACTGGAGAAAGCTCTCTGATTTCTCTTAGTGCCCAAATTGGTAATGCACCGGCACCGTACACAATGTTTAAAGAGTATTTCTTTGTAAAGGATTCTTCAGGGATAAGGCAAATTCCGTGGGATGAGAGAAGTAATTTTAATGCCGTGTATCCTGATAACAAAGGCGGATTTTATATCTCAACGCTCGGCTACAGACCTTCTTTTTCAGGCAGATGGTCAAACAGTTTTTCAGATATATATTACTATACTCCCGATATGAATGACTTTTTGTGCGTGACACAAAGGTATGCCGACCTTTTTAATTCAATGCGTATGCTGGGAATAGAAGATGGTAAGCTATATTTTCTGGGAATGTGGTATGATGCTGATAAAAACCGATATGACGGCGGTCCAGGCGGGCTTTTCAGCGCAGTAAACAGTGGATATTATACAATAGACCTTGAATCAGGGGAGCTTACGAAGCTTTATGCCTATATTTGCGGAGAAACTTTCTTCGGCCCTGATAAAAATCTGTACTGTGTTTCAAACTGCGCGCGTGTTCCGAGAATTGTAAATCTTAATACAGGAAAAATAATTCCTGTTAAATGAAAGAATGGGACAAAAGAGCTTTGAGATATACTCTCAAAGCTCTTTTGTTATGTATTCTCCTGGTAATTCGTTAATCTGTGCGCTGCCACCGGAAATGTCGGCAACAGTTTTTAAAAATGCGCTTTCCTGTCCCTGCCTTACACCTACAGTGAGGCAAACGTCGTTTTCAAAAGCGCAGTCCTTTAAAATATAACCTTCGGTATTTATTGCATATTCCAGCTTGCCATAGGTGGAATAGTTGCAGCGGATTAAATATAGATTACAGTAGATTTTTTCGATGCGCACTGCTGCGTCAATTCCAATTTTTGCAGCCTTTCCATAAGCACGGACAAGACCGCCTGCACCAAGTAAAATTCCGCCGAAATACCTTGTCACAACGACGCATATATCTGTAAGCCCCTCTTTTTTTATAACCTCCAGTACAGGAACACCTGCAGTTCCTGCAGGCTCTCCGTCGTCACTGTAGCGCATGATATTGTCGTTTCGCAGAATGTATGCATAAACGTTGTGAGTCGCCTGACGGTGCATAGCGCGAATCTCATTTATAAAATCAATCGCTTCATCCTGATTTTTAACAGGACGGCAGTATCCTATAAAACGGCTTTTTCTTTCAAGCATTTCGGCATCACCGTAAGCTTTGACTGTTTTATAATCTTCCACTTTTGTACGCCCCCCTTATATGATGTATTGGCGTAGCTTTGCGTACAGTGATTCATCTGCCATAAGCTTTATTTTTGTACCCTCCGCCTCATAGCTTTCTTCAAGAATTACTTCGCCGTCGTGGAGAGTAGCGGCTGTCTTGCTATCAGAATAAGGAATCAGAACCTCAATCTCCTTTTTCTTACCGGGGAGAGCATCGTGCAACAGCTTCATAAGCTCATCCATACCGCTACCGTCCTTTGCGCTGACACTGACGAAATCTGTGTAGTTCCCCTCAGGACGCGGAGATAGGGGAGGAGCAATATCACATTTATTAAATACGGCAATTATCCTTTTTGCACGGCAGCCAAGGTCCTGTATAAGCTGGTCTACAACACGCATTTGTGTGTGCATTTCAGGATTGGAGGAATCCACAACATGAATCAGAACATCTGCAAGCACAGCTTCGTCAAGTGTGGATTTAAATGCCTCTATCAAGTGATGAGGAAGCTTGCGGATAAAGCCAACAGTATCTACTATTACCGCATTTCTTCCGTCTGGAAGCGACAGCTTGCGCATAGTGGGGTCCAGCGTTGCGAAAAGCATATTTTCAGCCAGAACATCTGACTGTGTAAAGTAATTAAGTATCGTGCTTTTACCTGCATTGGTGTATCCTACCAGTGCAGCAACAACCACGTTGTCCTTTTCCCTGCGGCTTCGCTGCAAATTCCTGTGCGCCTGTATTTCTTTCAGCTCTGCCTCCAGCGAGTTTATTCGCCTGTGAATGTGCCTGCGGTCACTTTCAAGCTTCGTTTCACCCGGACCTCTTGTACCGATTCCACCGCCAAGTCTTGAAAGCTGTATTCCCATTCCGGAAAGGCGGGGGAGACTGTATTTTAACTGAGCCAGTTCTACCTGTATTTTACCCTCTTTTGAAATTGCACGTTGTGCAAAAATATCAAGGATGAGTGTGCTGCGGTCAATTGTACGAATACCGGTATAGTTTTCAATATTTCTGATTTGGCTTCCAGTCAGTTCATCGTCAAAAATCAGCAGGCTGGCACCAAGAGCTTCTGCCGCAATTCGCAATTCTTCCATCTTACCCTCTCCAAAGTAGGTGGATGCCTCGGGATGATCCTTGTTCTGAACCATTTCGCCAACAACTTCAGCCTGTGCAGTAAAGACGAGCTCCCGAAGCTCCTCCATGGATTCTTCGGTTGTATCTTCAAGCGTATTTAAACTGCCGGTATGAACGCCGCACAGTATGACTTTTTCAACTTCTCTTTCTGTTTCGTGCAAAATAAAAACCTCCGGAACGGAATTTCCGCATAAAAAATGATAATACTAACGATAAAGGAAGTGTAATCATGCGGAAACTGTTATATTTAATTATTACATTTATTGTTTGTTATATTCTTAAGCTTCAAGATATCTGGGTTGTTTTTGTGCCTGTGATGCTCCTGTTGATAAAATTCAAATTCAATGCGGCAGCCTTGTGGGAAATTCCCTTGTGCTGCCTTGCCCTTGGTGTGCTTGAAACAGCCTTTGGTGATGATATGGTGACACTGCTGCGCATCCTGATTCCGTGCAGTGGTGCCATTATTGGCCTTTTTTCACCCAAAAAGCTTTTTGTATTTTTTCTCGCCGCCGCCTATGGCGTAATTGTTAAAAATATGAGCGGCGTTTGCGTAATATGGGCTGTTTTATGGAGCGTGGCACGGCTGTTTTTTATCAATAGCTATTCTACCACAAAAGTAACTGATTTACAAGAATATAAATTATAATATAGAAAAAAACGAATTAAAACAGTTGAATTTTGCCGAAGTATAGAGTATAATAAGTGTAACTGGGATAAAACTTAAATACCTTATTGAAAGGCAGAATTAAGATGGAAGAAAAGAGAACAACCACGGTTGTAAAAATAAATAATGCTGAATACAGAATCACCTGCGCGGAGGATGAAGAATATGTCCGACATGTAGCCTATCATGTGGATAAGAAAATGCGCGAGCTTATTACAAGGGATAAGCGACTTTCCACATCTATGGCAGCGGTTCTTACAGCGGTGAATATTTCTGACGAATATATGCAGGCGCAGGACGATAATGAGAAGCTCCGTGCCCAGCTTCTTAAATATGCTGAAGAGGCAGGGACAAACAAACTCGCACTTGATAAGCTTAACGCAGAAATTTCCCGATTGAGGGCAGAGAATCAATCTCTCAAAATGAATGTGGTTAAGCTGGAAACACAGCTAAAAAATCAAATCTGAAAAAGGAGACCGGCACTTCTTCGGAATGTGTCGGTTGTGTTGTGCTTATGAGTAATAATCGTTATGTTGAACTACTTGCACCTGCCGGAAAGTGGGAAGCACTTACGGCGGCAGTGCAAAACGGTGCTGATGCCGTTTATATAGGGGAAAAGTCCTTCAGTGCGAGAAAGAGTGCTGCTAATTTCACATGGGATGAAGTGAGGAATGCTATTCGTTACTGCCATGTACGCGGAGTGCGCGTGTTTCTCGCGCTTAATACCCTTATCAGCGAGGATGAACTTGAAAATTTTGAACAGGCTGTAAAAAATGCCGCACACGCAGGGGTGGATGCGCTTATCATTCAGGATTTGGGTGCTGCTGCTATTGCCCATCAGGTTTGTCCAGATATGCCGCTTCATGCCAGTACACAGCTT
>SVJI01000073.1 GCA_015069065.1 Oscillospiraceae bacterium
AGTAGGGAAGCATATTTTCTTCAAGCCAGCTGATAGCCTTTTCAGGAGCAAGACCCCAGTTTGTGGGACAAGTTGAAAGTACTTCTACCAGAGAGAAGCCCTTACCGTCAATCTGATTCTGGAAAGCCTTCTTAATAGCAGCTTTTGCTTTTTTAACATTTGCTACATTATTTACTGCAACTCTTTCAAGGTATGTAGCACCGTCTATCTGAGAAAGCATCTCACAAACCTTTACGGGGTAGCCAACTGCCTCTACGTCACGTCCGTATGGAGAAGTCTGTGTCTTCTGTCCGGGAAGTGTTGTGGGAGCCATCTGACCGCCTGTCATACCATAGATTGCATTATTTACGAAAATCACTGTAATATTTTCACCGCGAGCTGCAGAGTGAACGGTTTCTGCTGTACCGATAGCTGCAAGGTCACCGTCACCCTGATAGGTGAATACGATGTTATTCTTGTCACTTCTCTTAACGCCGGTTGCAACAGCCGGTGCACGTCCGTGAGCCGCCTGAACCATATCGCAGTTAAAGTAATTATATGTGAATACGCTACATCCTACAGAAGCAACGCCGATTGTTCTGCCTGTTACACCAAGCTCGTCAAGAGCTTCCGCTACAAGACGGTGAATGATACCGTGTGTACAACCGGGGCAATAATGGAGCGGATTTTCTGTAAGTGCATTGGGTTTATCAAATACTACCATTAGTTTTTACCTCCGTTCGCCTCGTAAATTTTGTTAAGGACATCTTCTGTTGTAGTAATCATACCGCCTGTACGGTTGCAAAGGAGAACTTCCTTCTTGCAACGGATAGCAAGCTCGATATCCTCAATCATCTGTCCCATAGAAAGCTCTACGCTGATGAACTTGTTAACCTTATCAGCAGCCTCATTAAGTGCTTTCTTGGGGAAGGGCCAAAGTGTGATAGGACGAATCATACCAACCTTAATACCCTCTGCTCTTGCCTGGTCAATAGCATTCTTCGCTACACGTGATGCAACGCCGTATGCTACGATACAAATTTCTGCATCGTCCATAAGGTATTCTTCGTACATTGCTTCCTCTTCTTCAATCTTCCTGTAACGCTCGTAACGCTCGAAGTTAAGCTTTTCAAGTTCCTCCGGAGCAATGTAAAGAGAGTTTACAATATTGGGCTTTCTCTCACCCTTTGTTCCTGTAAGTGCCCATGATTTATCGTACTCGTTGATTTCGCCCTTTTCAAGACTTACGGGCTCCATCATCTGTCCCATCGTACCGTCGGAGAGAATCATTGCAGGCATTCTGTACTTTTCAGCAAGGTCGAAGCCCTTGAACACCATGTCAACCATTTCCTGAACGCTGTTGGGAGCAAGTACAAGCAGGTGGAAGTCACCATGTCCGCCGCCCTTTGTAGCCTGAAAATAGTCAGACTGAGAGGGCTGAATACCACCAAGTCCGGGGCCGCCACGCTGTACATTGATAATAAGTGCAGGGAGGTCACAGCCTGCGAGGTAACTGATACCCTCACTCTTAAGGCTGATTCCGGGGCTTGAAGAGCTTGTCATAACTCTCTTACCTGTGGACGCAACACCAATAACCATGTTAATAGCTGCAATCTCACTTTCTGCCTGCAGGAAAACGCCGCCCTCTGTCTTGGGCATTTTCTTTGCCATATATGCCGCAACTTCTGTCTGCGGGGTAATAGGATAACCAAAGTAATGCTTACAACCAGCCATAATAGCAGCTTCTGCCAAAGCTTCGTTACCTTTCATCAAAACTTTTTCAGCCATTTATTCTCATTCCTTTCCTTATTTCTCTACTGTAATTACACAGTCGGGGCACATGGTTGCGCAGAATGCACAGCCGATGCACTTGTCCTGCTCTGTAACTTCTGCAGGATGATAACCGCGTTTGTTAAGTTCATCTGCAAGATGAACAATCTTCTTTGGGCAGGCTGTTACGCACAGACCACAGCCTTTACACAAATCCTTGTTAAAGGAAACCTTTGCCATATTTATTCATTCCTTTCTGCCCAGCTTTGTCTGACATAAAGCTCAATGGGCATTAAATTTTCAATTTTATCTGAAAGTTTATCGTACAAATCGCATTTAACAGCAGTCATTTTTATGGGGATCCCTGCTCTTTCTGAAACCTCGCTTGCATAGGAGAGGGAATTAAGAACATCCTCCGCCGTGGTTTCGTCACCTATATTGGAGTCATTTACTATTCCCGTAAATTTCATATGGCAGGCATTTTCAATTTCTGCCATGATTTCAAGAGTCATATCTGTGTTACGGGTAAGAGGTCTGTACTTATTGATTACAAACAGAAGCTCGTAATCGCCATCCTCTAAAATAGCATCACTGTAACGGCCAAGTGCCAATGCACCGCGGTCGTCACCGCCAACATCTATTACGGCATGAATTTCTTTGTTTTGCAAAACGCCGTACGTTTCGGCAGGAAGTGCAGGTACGTCAACATTACTGTTGGCATATTCGGATGAAATAAGCTGTACTCCGTTTTCCTCAAGAACCTTCATAGAGTCCTTCGTCCTGAAATAGGGATTTACTATATCAAGGTCTGCAATTGAAACCTTGCTTTTA
Organism: Oscillospiraceae bacterium; assembly: GCA_015069065.1. Classification (GTDB taxonomy): domain Bacteria; phylum Bacillota; class Clostridia; order UMGS1883; family UMGS1883; genus UMGS1883. The sequence continues at coordinate 2,581 of SVJI01000073.1, forward strand.
TGCTTTTTAAGCCAAAGGGCATAGTTTACAGCTACATTTGTTTTACCGCTGCCGTAATGACCGCTGAAAACAGTAATTCTTTTTATACCTCTACTGTCCATCCCATATCATCCTCACGCTTACCCCACTGAATACCTGTAAGAGTATCGTAGAGCTTCTGGCTTACTTCACCAATCTCGTTGTTGTTAATAATCATTACATCATCAACATAACGAAGCTTACCAACGGGGGAAATAACAGCCGCCGTACCTGTACCGAAGCATTCCTCAAGCTTGCCGCTCTTCTGCGCCTCGATAAGTTCCTGCGCGCTGATTCTTCTTTCTTCAACCTCGTAGCCCATCTTCTTACAAAGTGCTATTACACTGTTACGTGTAACACCGGGAAGAATACTTCCGTTTAACATGGGGGTAACAATTTTTCCGTCAATTTTGAAGAAGATGTTCATTGCGCCAACTTCTTCGATATATTTTCTCTCAACACCGTCAAGCCAAAGCACCTGAGAGTATCCGTCATCATGCGCCTTAACCTGAGCAATAAGGCTTGCAGCATAGTTACCACCTGTCTTTGCAAAGCCCATACCGCCCTTAACGGCTCTTACATATTCATCCTCAATCCAGATGCCTACAGGTGCAAGACCGCTTTCATAGTAAGCGCCGCTGGGAGCAAGGATTATTATAAACTTATAAGTCTTTGAGGGGGCAACTCCCAAAAATTCATCCGTAGCGATAATAAACGGACGAATGTAGAGAGATGTACCGTCCTCTGTAGGAATCCAATCCTCGTCAACCTTTACAACTGCCTTTACAGCCTCTACAAAATCCTCTACAGGAAGCTGAGGAATGCAAAGACGGTCATTGGTATCGTTTGTTCTTTTTGCATTCATGTCGGGGCGGAAAAGTCTTACCTTTCCGTCAACACCCTTGTACGCCTTAAGTCCCTCGAACATTTCCTGACCGTAATGGAAAACCATGGCAGCAGGTGACATTACGAGATCCTGAAAGGGTACAATTCTCGCATCATGCCAACCCTGACCTTCGGTATAATCCATTACAAACATATGGTCTGTAAAGATTTTACCAAAGCCAAGCTTTTGTCCCTTGGCAGGTTTCTCCTTAGGAGTGGTTGTTTTCTCAATCTTAATGTTTAACATATATATTACTTCCTTTCTAATCCAAGTAAATCTATTGATTGCTCGCGCATTTTATATTTAAGAATTTTACCTGCGGCATTCATGGGGAATTCCTTGACAAAAACAAAGTATCTGGGGACCTTATGACGCGCTATCGAAGCATTACCGAATTCGCGCATCTCATTTTCATCCGCTTCCTCTCCCCTGTGCAATATAATCCATGCACAGCATTCCTCGCCGTATTTTTCATCGGGAACGCCTACAACCTGCACATCGCGGACTTTCGGATTAGTGAGGTAAAATTCCTCAATCTCTCTGGGATACAGATTTTCACCGCCGCGGATAATCATATCCTTAAGTCTGCCTGTAACCTTAAAGTATCCGTCAGGAGTACGGCAGCAAATATCACCTGAATGAAGCCATCCGTCTTTATCAATAGTCTGAGCAGTTGCCTCGGGCATCTTGTAATACCCTTTCATAATGTTAAAGCCGCGGGCAACAAATTCACCGCTTTCTCCGTCAGGAAGCTCCTCCCCTGTTTCAGGGTCTATAACCTTACATTCAACACCGGGGAAAGGACTGCCGACAGTTTCAACACGGTGGTCTATATCCTCGTTAACCTCACCCATGGTACAACCGGGGGAAGCCTCTGTCTGTCCGTAAACTGAAATTATTTCCCGCATATTCATTTCATCTGCGGCACGGCGCATAAGGTCTGCAGGGCAGTTAGCACCTGCCATAATTCCCGTACGCATATATGAAAAATCAGTTTTAGCGAAATCGGGATGATTGAACATGGCGATAAACATGGTGGGAACACCGTTAAAGCATGTTATGTGTTCATCATTAACGCACGCAAGCGATGACTTTGGCGAAAAATACGGCATCGGACAAAGTGTTCCGCCATGAGTCATCGTTGATGTCATGGAAAGCACCATTCCGAAGCAATGGAACATGGGCACCTGAATCATCATACGGTCAGCGGTGGAAAGATCCATTCTGTCGCCGATTGTTTTTCCGTTATTTACAATGTTGCGGTGCGTCAGCATAACTCCCTTTGGAAAGCCTGTCGTTCCTGAGGTGTACTGCATATTACATACATCATCAGGTTTAACCAGCGATGCACGTCTGCGAACCTCTTCATAAGGCACCATGGAACTGCGACTGAGCATCTGCTCCCATGTGAGGCATCCGTCCATCGAAAACCCTACCGTTACCACATTTCTGAGGAACGGAAGATTTTTGGAATAGAGGGCATCACCCGGAGTCATGGTCTTAAGTTCGGGACAAAGCTCCTCTATAATCTCTTTATAGTTAATATCCTTACAATCCTCAATCATAACAAGTGTATGTGTATCGGACTGCTTCAGCAGATATTCAATTTCGTGTATTTTGTATGCCGTGTTAACGGTTACCAGAACCGCGCCGATTTTTGTGGTTGCCCAGAACGTTATAAACCATGCAGGAATATTTGTCGCCCAAACTGCCACATGGTCACCGCTCTTTACACCCAGCGATATAAGTGCCGCGGCACATTCATCCACATCACGGCGGAATTCCGTGTAGGTTCTGGTATAATCAAGAGTGGTGTATTTAAACGCATACTGGTCAGGATACTTCTCAACCATGGTGTCAAGAACGTCGGAAAAGGTTGCATCAATAACGTCGTACTTTTTCCAGACAAATGTACCTGTCTTGCTGCGGTTATAGTACGCACGGTCAAATTCCTTTTTCTCCCGTGAGAAATTTGCAATATAGTTTGAAAAATGGGTAAGCACCAAATCCGCATCGTTAATTTCTTCATTCCATGCAACGCAGATATATCCGTCATAGTTAAGCGAGGACAGTGCATTTATGATATTCTCTACAGGAAGCTCACCCTCTCCTATGAGAACGGTTTTTCCATCCTTCATATCCCCCAATCGGGCATACTTTATATATGCGCCCAGATTCTTAATTGTGGTTTCCGCACTTTCTTCCGCATGGAAGTAGGTTTCCCTGACATTCCATGACGCACCGATTACTGCAGAGGAGAAAAAGTTGATAATATCAATAACATTCTCCGTTTCAGCAAGATACCCTGCTGTTTCAAAAAGAATCTGTATATCAGCCTTTTCCGCACGCTTTATTGCGGGAGAAAGCTTTTCAAGGAGGGTTTCATTATCTGTCTTACTCTCTAATCTCAGAATGATTCTCTCAACGCCTGCATTCCGAGCCATCTCCACATATTTGAGTATGGAATCGCTTGTTGCCTCGTCACTTTCCACGCTGTAGGGATATACAAGCGCCGAAACCGCAAGATTACGGTTGAAAAGCTTACGTTTAGCATCGGAAGTGCGGTCACTTCGAAGAATACTGTCATAATGCTGTTTTCTTTCTTTTAAAGCATCATATATCTCGAATCCTGCATAGCCGTAATCATAAGCATAACGGCATACATCGAGAAAGGATGCACGGTTAACATGTTTAGTTGAAAAGGTAAGCTTCATCTTAATCCTCCTCAAATACTATCTTATTCAGCGCATTTATATATGCCCTGATGCTTGCTGCGACAATATCAGTAGAAATGCCGTTTCCTGAATAAAGCTTTCCGTTATTACGAAGCCTGACAAGAGCGCTTCCCAAAGCTTCCTTTCCGTCAGTAACTGCCTGAACCTGAAAATCGTCAAGCTCGTAATGGTAGCCAATGCTCTGCTCAATAGCACGAAAAACTGAGTCAATAGGACCGTCGCCTGTGCTTACTCCGCAAAGGATTTCGTCACCGCATTTCAGTGTTATCTGTGACATGGAGCTGGTAAGATTACCGCAGGTTGTGGAATAGCTTTCCAGATGGTAGGTAGAGGGTGCCTGCATAGCAGAGCTTGCGATAAGTGCTTCAAATTCTTTTGCACCCACACTGCCCTTCTTTTCACAAACCTGAGAAAGAGCCTTGAATACCTTACCCTTATCCTCGTCTGAAAGGTCATATCCAAGAATACCTGCCGCATATGCGACATCGGAAAGAGTGCTGTCTGCATCAAGAAGTATCTTCTTCTTCTCGCTTACATCAGCTGCGCTCTCATATGTTTCATGATTTATCTTAGAAAGTAAATCGTCAATACTTGCATGAATTTTTGTATTTACGAGGGAAATTTCTGCACCGATTGCATTTCCTCTGGCACTTACTGCCTTAGAAATCGCACCCATGGAGAGGACTCCGCTGCCCGCCATTGCGCACTTTAAGCCTGCGGCACCTGCAGAAATCGCGGAAACTCCAGATGAAACTGCCATACCGAGATTGTCTGACACCTGAACATACACAGGTACGCTTACCTCATCGGTAACTTTTTTAACGAGCGATGCAATCTCTTCAGGGAGAGATACGCCTGCATCATCACAGATTGTAATAACACCTGCACCGCTTTTCTGTGCTTCCTTAACTGCACGGATAAGGAAATCTTCATCCGCACGGGTTGCATCAAGCGCTGAAAACTCAACATCAGCACAAAGACTCTTTGCACAAGCTACAAG
>SVJI01000074.1 GCA_015069065.1 Oscillospiraceae bacterium
TTGCGGTGAAGTATAAAACAGATAAGGATGGCAGGGCATATACTCTGCAAATGATGGATGACGGTGCATATTATGTAAGCCATCCTGCAGAAATTTTGCCTACAGGAATTCGCTGGATTGCACGCACTGCTGATGAAGATGCACTGGGTATGGTGCTTCCTGCAACGGGAGAGCATCTCGGATATGAAAATGCAAAAAAACGTGGAGAAATTAAAATTTTACCCCCTATGGAAAAAATATGCTTTACTATTGAAGCAGGATATCTGGAAAAGGATTGTGCCGATAAGGTGAAAGCAAAGATAGAAAAATTAGTGAAATAAAATTGAGAAAAGAAGCTGTTGAATAATAAGGTTGTTGATGGATTGGACGGACATAAGCATTATGATAAATAATGATGCCAAAAAGGAGGGGTATAAATGTCGTACTTTCTGGCGATAGATATTGGTGCATCTAGCGGTAGGCATATTCTTGGAGAATATGTCTGTGGCGAAATAAAAATGACAGAAATATATAGATTTGAAAATGGGATTAAAGATATTGACGGAACACTCTGTTGGGATGTTCAATACCTTACAAAAGCTGTGCTTGACGGAATAAAAGAGTGCGGCAGAATTGGGAAAATCCCGAAAACAGTGGCAATAGATACCTGGGGTGTTGACTATGTCCTTTTGGACAAAGAGGAAAAAGAGATTCTTCCGGCAGTGTCTTACCGTGATGCAAGAACAGAGGGGATTCCCAATGAAGTGGATAAGCTGATTTCGCAAGAGGAATTGTATGGAAGAACAGGTATTCAAAGACAAAATTACAATACAATTTATCAGCTTTTTTGCGATGTAAAATCAGGGAAGATAGATAAGGCAGAACATCTTCTGATGATGCCCGAATATCTTTCATATAAACTTACGGGTGTTATGAAAAGTGAATATACAATTTCCTCTACCACATCACTTTTAAATGCAGAAAAGCGTGATTGGGACATGGAAATTATTGAGAGATTAGGTATAAAAAAATCTATATTCAAGACCATTTCCGTCCCCGGAAGTGTTGTCGGGAAATTTAGCGAAGAAACAAAAGAGTATGTGGGATTTGATGCTACAGTAGTTTTTGCTCCTGCGCATGATACGGCATCTGCCGTTGCGGCGTGCAACCTTAAAGAACACGGAATGTACATATCATCAGGAACATGGAGTTTGGTAGGAGTACAGAATACATACCCTGTTTTGTCAGACGAGGCATTTTATGCGAATTTTGCAAATGAGGGTGGAGTCAACAATACATACAGATTTTTAAAAAACATTATGGGAATGTGGCTTTTTCAGAGCATACGTAAAAATCTTGATAAAAAATATACATATGATGAAATGATGGAAATGGCAAAGAAGAGTAAATACACAAAAACCTTTGCTCCAAACGACCCGAGGCTTCTTGCACCCTCAAATATGATTGATGCAGTAAAAGAATGTTTGAATGAGCCTGATTTACCGCTCTGTGATGTAATAAACAGTGTTTATCATTCACTTGCATCTTCGTATGCTGATATAGCCTGTGAAATTGAGAAAATAACGGGCGAAAAGATAAATTGCATAAATATTGTCGGTGGCGGAAGTAAGGATACCTATCTTAATGAGCTTACAGGTAAATATACCGGCAGGGAAATAATTACAGGTCCCGTAGAAGCTACTGCAATGGGCAACTTAAAAATACAGATGAAAATTAAAGATGAAATATGAACGCAAGAATAGTTGATATTAAACTCTTTACCGTTTAAAGATTACAAGGAGAGTGCTATTATGAATCTAACAGAAGCAAAAGCGTATGCTATGAAAAACGTAAACAATCGCCCAGAAGCAACAGGAAGACTAAGAGGAAAAATTTCCATAGTGACAGGCGGTGCTCAGGGCTTTGGTTTTGGCATTGCACAAGAGATGTACCGTGAAGGTGCGGCGGTTGTTCTTGCAGATATAAACGAAGAGCTTGCAAAATCTGCTGCTGAAAGTCTTGGAGAAAGAGCAGTTGGTATTAAGGTTGATGTTGGAAACCCCGAATCAGTTGAAAATCTCATAATCGAAACTGTTGAACATTTCGGCGGAATTGATATTTTCGTTGCAAATGCAGGAGTTTTAAGGGCTGGTAGCCTTGAAGACCTGACTCCCGAACATTTCGAATTTGTTACAAGGGTTAATTACCACGGATTTTTCTACTGTGCAAAATATGCATCTGAAATTATGAAAGCACAGTACCAGGCTGCTCCTGACAAGTGGTTTGATATTATTCAGATAAATTCAAAGTCAGGCCTTACAGGGTCTAAAAACAATTTCGCTTATGCCGGTGGGAAATTTGGCGGCATAGGACTTACACAGAGCTTTGCTCTTGAACTTGTGGATTATCATATTAAAGTTAACGCTATCTGTCCCGGTAACTTCTATGACGGACCGTTATGGTCTGACCCCGAAAAGGGATTATTTGTCCAATATTTAAATGCAGGTAAGGTTCCCGGTGCAAAAATTGTGGAAGATGTGAAAAATTTCTATTTATCAAAATCACCTATCCACAGGGGATGCACACCTTTGGATGTTGCAAGAGCATTATTTTATTGTGTTGAACAGAGCTACGAAACCGGACAGGCTCTTCCTGTTACCGGTGGACAGACTATGCTGAAATAGGAGATTTTAAAATTATATGAGCAAATATGTACAGTTGCAGGAAACTATAAAGCTTTTAAATGTTGCAGACAGCAAACAAAGACTTTTGAATCTTGAAAAAATCCTTGCAGAAGAAACCGAAACGCCTGAAATAAAGACGCAATATGCCAACAACCACATTCACACCTGTTATTCTTTCTCTCCATATTCTCCCACTGCTGCCGTTTATATGGCACGTGCAGAAGGGTTGCAGACAGCAGGCATCATGGATCATGATAGCATTGGCGGTGCTGAGGAATTCAGGGCGGCAGGAAAAATTGCAGGTATCGGGACAACTTGCGGAATGGAGTGTCGCGTCAGTTTCCAAGATACTGCACTTAAAGATAAAAAACTTAACAATCCCGACCAGTCAGGGATTGCTTATATGGCAATACACAGTGTTCCAAAAACAGGGTTTACCCGTCTTCAACAAGCTTTTAAACCTCTTTTGGAAAAAAGAAATGTCCGAAACCGGAAAATGCTTGAAAACATCAACAACCTGATGAAACCTCATGGAATTCATCTTGATTTTGACAAGGATGTTGTTCCTATTTCATATTTTGAAGAAGGCGGTTCAATCACTGAAAGGCATCTTCTTTATGCGTTGAGTCTTAAAATCATAAGTATCTGCGGAATAGAAAACTATGTGGACTTTTTAGAGAATAAGCTTGGCATTCCCCTTTCTGAAAAACAGATTGATATGCTTAAAAATCCCGAAAATCCACATATTACATATGACCTTTTAGGAGTTCTTAAGGCACAGCTTGTCGAAAAAATTTATATCCCTGCAACCGACGAATGTATGACTCTAAAAGATGCAGTTAAGCTTTCTGAAGAAGTTGGCGCAATTTTATGCTATGCTTATCTTGGAGATGTTACGGATTCTGTTACAGGAGATAAAAAAGCAGCAAAATTCGAGGATGATTTTCTTGATGACCTTTTCTGTGTGCTACGTGAAGAGGGAGTGAAAGGCATCACGTATATGCCTGCAAGAAATACAGAGGCTCAGATAATTCGTCTGCAAAAGCTTTGCCACGAGTATGGAATGACAGAAATTTCCGGAGAAGATGTAAATTCTTCCAGACAGAGCATGATTTGTAAACAATTAGAGCTTCCGCGGTTTTCTCATCTTGTGGATATGGCATGGAAGCTTGTTGAAAGAGAAGAGAAATTCTGATTTAAAAATAGAAAGGAAAATTAAAATGAACACAAAAGCAGTTCGCATACACGGCAAAATGGACTTGAGACTGGATGATATCACACTTTCTGATATCGGTCCTGATGGCGTACGTGTTAAAATTGTTTCTGACTCACTTTGTATGAGTACATATAAAGCAGCAATTGAGGGAGAAGACCATAAGCGTGTTCCCGACAATGTTGCAGAAAACCCCACTATTGTCGGCCATGAGTTTTGCGGCGAAATTATTGAGGTGGGTGAAAACTGGAAACACAGATATAATGTAGGTGATAAATTCTCTATCCAGCCTGCACATTTTTACAAAGGCTCATTACTTGCTCCGGGGTATTCGTATCCGGAATGTGGCGGTAATGCACAGTATGCCAATATCCCCGTTGAAACCCTTTTAAGTGATTGCCTTTTAAAGTATGATTCTGATACATATTTCTATGGCTCTCTTGCAGAACCTATGAGTTGTATCATTGGAACTTTCAAAGCAATGTACCACACAAAAGCAGGAAGTTATGTTCATGAAATGGGTATCGTTGACGGGGGTAAAATGGCACTTTTGGCATCGGTTGGTCCAATGGGGCTTGGAGCTATTGATCTTGCACTCCACGGTGAAAGAAAACCGTCTTTGCTTGTTGTTACGGATATTGATCAGGCCCGTCTTGACCGTGCCGCGAGTATTTTTACTGTTGAACACGCAAAAGAGCTTGGAATTAACCTTCATTATGTGAATACAGGAAAACTCGAAAATCCCGTAGAAGCACTCCGTGACCTTACAGGCGGAACAGGATATAACGATGTTATCTGCTTTGCTCCTGTGAGACCTGTTGTTGAGCAGGCAGATGCAATCCTTGCATACGACGGATGCCTTAACTTCTTTGCAGGCCCTACCGACAGCAACTTTAAGGCAGAATTTAATTTCTTTAATGTTCATTATAATGCAGCCCATGTTGTTGGAACCTGTGCCGGCAACACAGACGATATGCGTGAAGCACTTAAGCTGGCAAACGAAGGAATAATCAATCCTTCTGCTATGGTTACACATATCGGCGGTTTGAACGCTGTAGTTGAAACCACACTTAATCTTCCAAAGATTCCCGGCGGCAAAAAATTGATTTATAACCATATAGACCTGCCACTCACTGCTCTTGATGAGCTTGAAGAAAAAGGAAAGACCGATCCGTTATTCAAAGAGCTTGCAAGACTTGTGAATGAAAATAACGGCCTTTGGAATGCGGATGCAGAAAAATATCTTCTTGCGAATGCTAAAAAATTATAAAACTGAAACACCCCGAAAGCTTATGCTGTCGAGGTGTTTCAGTTTTATCAGAACGATTTAATTTTCAATCAGTTTGCACACATCACGCTTTTAATCATTAATACTTATGTCTATCTAGGAAAAATTATGGTATAATATTTTTAATAAATGTTTGAAATATCAGTAAATATATGCTATCATATTTATACAAGGTCTATGTTAAAGGGCAAATATAAATAGCCTGTAAGGGGCAAAAATTAATATCCGCAACTAAGACCTTGAGATTTTATAATCTTGAGGTCTTTTTATTTGCCTAAAACATAGGAAAACCTTGTAATATAGAGAAAAAGAGCGAATAAAATTTTGATTTTATGTGCATAAAAATTTACTTAAAAATGAACGTGAGAGGGGATGCGAGTTTTTGCCCTTTTGAGGATGAGGAACTTTGCCCCATAACACCAAAAACGCTGGAAACCCCTATTATAATGGGATTTTCGAGGTTTGAAAAAGCCTCGTGACAACGTTTTGACAACATTTGACAACATTTCAGATTATTCATAAATAATAAAAGAGGCAACCCCTCTCATATGGACTATCAAAGTTCATTTGAGAGGGGTTGTTTTATTTTATATCAATTTTAATATGCGGATTATTCCTAAGTATATCAAAAGATGCTCTGAGTTCCTTAACTGGCAAAGGTTGAAAATGACTTCCGGCGACTTGTTCTCTATTCTCCATCTTGAAAATAACAGGCACTCGCACACCATACTTTCTGCAAAACTCACCGTAAGTAGTTATGCCATCAGTAATGTCCTTTGCAAAGTGACTAAAGAAATCAATGTAAAAAGCATATATCATTGCACTCATATTATCGACAAGCGCAGGCAAATCAATTTGCTCTCCCATTTGTTGTATATCTGCCTTTGAATGTTTCCAGTTATCAAACTGAAGCAAGTGTTCTTTAGTACAGATGATTTTGCAGCCGTTTTCAACAGATTCTTGATAAATGGAATATGGAAATTCACAATGAACAATATAGTTTCTAAAATTCGCCCAAAACCTATATTCCATATTTTTATCGTAAAAAGCGTGTTGCATATCTTCAAACAATTTTAAGTCGCTTTTTGTGGCTCGCTTTGTCAAAAGGCGTTTCTCCATATCAATATACGTTTTGATTGAAGCTGCGTAATTTAGAACAGCTTTATTCGCAAGTGTAATTGCTCTTTCAGGCGGTATATTACGCTTGCTAATTTCCTGCAAATTTTGAGGACTCATAAAGCGTTTAAAACTTTCACCGTTTTCAACAACAATATCTTTGATTTGTGTAATGCTGTGATAGAGACTACATATTCTAAAAGCTGAGTTTAACTGTGTGAGTTCTTCCTGGGAGATTTCGTCCCTAATTACGATTTTCGCATTTGCTTCTTGCGAAGGGGATGTTTCTGCTACATATAAATGTAAATTTTCCATTTTAAATTATCCTTTGTTTTTACGCATAGCATCAAGCGCAGTCTTTGTACGCTGTGCCTCAACTTCGGGGTAGGTATAACGCCAATGGTCATATTCCTCTTTGCTGATTTCTCCATTGCGGAACTTCTCTGCTTCTTTTTGCCAAGAGGAGAACTGTTGAAGTAGGGAAATGTAAGCTGTTCCTTTATCTTTATCAAGGCGAATGCAGATTTCGTCTTCGAGCTTATCAATTTTGAATCCATAAATGTCTTCTAATGCAAAGAGTGTATGCATCAATCCGATATCAGTATCAATATCAGGCACATTCAATGCCATTGTGGAAACACCCAAAGCATCAGCAAGTGATTGGGTTAAATCTGACTTGGGTGTTCTTGTACCGGATTCATACTGAGCCAAACGAATGTCGGCAGTTTTTTCAGGAAAACCAACCTTTACTCCAAGAAGCTTTTGTGTCATACCTTTTAAGTTACGAAAAAATCTTATTCTTTCACCAATTGCCATAGTAATTACTCTCCTTACTTATGTGCTTTACACAGAGTATAACACAAATGTTTAAGTATCGTCAAGATAATATAAACAAAAAAGTTTAATATTTT
>SVJI01000075.1 GCA_015069065.1 Oscillospiraceae bacterium
GAAATCTTCTGTTCCTACACCCATAAAAATTCTTGGTTTGACAGAATTTTGACTTGTCTTTTCAGCCAGATAAAACAAATCCTCATCATCAGGAATGTTTATTCCCTCACCAAAAACAGGGAGCAAAACATCATTAAACAATCCGTTTTTAATATCAGCAACCGAGGATATACCTGCCGCTGCACAAAAAACCTCAGGTTTTTTCAATGCCGCTTTAAGCGCACCATATCCACCCATCGAAAGTCCTGCTATGTATGTGTCCTCGCGTTTGCTTGAAACTTTCAAAAACTCTCCTATAACGTTTGGAAGTTCCTCTGTTATATATGAAAAATAGTTCAAACCATACTTCATATCCGTATAAAAGCTTCTTCCTCCGCATGGCATCACAACACAAACACCATACTCAGCGGCATAGCGCTCTATAGATGTCCTGCGAAGCCATATGCTATGGTCATCACTTAACCCGTGCAGCAAATATAAGCATTTATAATCATTACTGTCACTACTGCCTTTTATCCCGATTTCTCCGTTTGTAAACTTCTGAGGAACAATAACATATGCTTCTGTCTGCATACCAAGCATTTGACTGAAAAATTTTAATTCTATAAGTGCCATAATTTTTCTCCTTATGAAATCTTGTAATAATCTTTTGTATTCATGAATCAAAAAACGGCTTGATAGCCGTTTTTATGCCCTCGGGTGGGCTTTTTTATAAATTTTCTTAATATTATTTTTCAAAACCTGATTATATACACGCGTCGTAACCACATCATTGTGACCAAGCATTTCCGAAACGGCGTTAATATCAGCACCGTTCTGCAAAAGATGCACAGCAAAGGAATTCCTGAGTGTCTGCGCATTGATTTCCGTCTTTATGCCTGCACTTTCCGCGTAGTGGCGCAGTATCTTCCAAAATCCCTGACGTGTCAGCGGTGTTCCTGAGTAATTGACAAACAGATTTTTAACACCTGTATCGCTTACAAGATAAGGTCTGGCTTTCTTTATATAGTTATCAAGTGCATCTGCCGCAGCCTTACCGATTGGGATATAGCGCTCGGTTCTGCCCGATACACAATTAACCATGCCGCCCCTTATATCAATATCACGCATATTAAGACCGATAAGCTCGGACACTTTCATGCCGGTTGCATACAAAAGCTCAAGCATAGCCTTGTCACGGATACCCTTAAGGTCAGATTCATTAGGCTGGCTTAAAAGCTTCACAACCTCGCGCGTGGTCAATGCTTCGGGAAGCTTTTTCTTCACACGTGGAACCTCCACCCCCTCGACAGGGTTTACCCGAACCTTTTCCTGCATCAGCATGCACTGATAGAATTTACGCAGTGCCGCCGTTGTTCTGGAAATGGTGGAGTTCGCTCTGCCAAGAGCTTTAAGCGAGTCTATGTAGGCGTCAACCGTTATTCTTTTCACGGTGAGGACATTTTTCACTTTGTTCTCTTTAAGATACAGGGAAAAAGCCTCCAAATCACGAATGTATGATGTAAGTGTATTCTGCGAAAGTCTCTGTCCGCGTAAATACGATTCATACTCCGCTATAATCTCTTTCATATATTTCACCCTAAGTACAAACTTTTTGAGAGTAGTGGATTTATTCTACACCCATAGTCTTAAATTGTACATACCCAAATTGCACATAAATTTTAGCTATTTTAGGCAAAAATACATAGTTTTACACTATTTTACAGGAAACAGAGGGAAAACAGACGGAAAACGAGTGTTTCAACCACACCTGCCACTGCCGCAAACATAAAGAGCTTTATCGCGTCACTGCGCCGCATGGAAAAGGGTTCTCTGCCGCTTTGCAGATTATCCCGACGCTTCATGATGACATTTACCGAAAACATTCCCAGAAGAGGCAGCACGGAAACACACTGAGGAATCACAGAAACAACTGCCTCCCCGACTCCGACAAATCTGAGTATATACATCATGGAAAAAGAGCTTGCACATCCGCGGAGAAATATTATGGGGTGAATTACGGACACAGGCAGAATATTGTGAGCAATAAATATGGAAAACAGCCACAAAACATTCAGCCACCACACACGGAAAAAATCTGCCAGTTCGACAGAGGCACTGTATGAATACGCTCCGTCAAAAACATCTGCGTTACTTTTCAGCTGACCGTAAAAAAGTAATATTCCCACAATCACACCAACAACGAAGTTGGCTGCCATGCATATGTAAAGTATTCTGCGTTCATCATTCATAGGTAACACCCCTCGCAAAATACTATTCCTGTGAACAAGCTAATATTACAACTGCGACAAAATCTCCAAAAGCTCCTGCGGTGAATGGGCGATGCTTACTGCTCCGCCTGACTCCAGTTCACCCTCTGCGGCGTAGCCGTAGCTGACACCGATACATTTAATGAAGTTCTTTGCTGCGCCCTCGCAGTCATGAATTCTGTCCCCGACCATTACGGTTTCCTCTGCCAATGCTCCCAAAGCATCCATGGCATTTTCTATGACGAGTGCCTTGTCGGTATTTCTGCCGTCAAGCTCACTGCCTGAAAGGCATGACAGATATGGTGTTATCCCATATTTTTCGCAAATTTTCTCTGCAAATACAGTGGGCTTACTGGTAGCAACGGCAAGTGTTTTCCCCTGCTTCTTAAGCTCTGCCAGCATATTTAAAATACCGTCATATATTTCGTTTTCAAAAAGACCGATGGGTGCAAAACGCTCCCTGTACACTTCAACTGCCTTAATGCCATCCTCCTCGGAAAGAGAGGCGTACTGCATAAACTGTTCCTTTAGCGGCGGACCTATAAAGCTTATAAGCTCGTCACAGTCACGCTCAATCCCGAAATGCCTGAGTGCATGCTGAACGCACTTTGTAATGCCCTCTTTCGGATTTGTAAGAGTGCCGTCCAAATCAAATAAAACATATTTTATCAAAATATCACTGCCTTTCAACAAATATCTTGAATTTCAGATTACTTTCCTATATAATAAAATGGTTGTGTTTGAATAGACACATTATATCACTATTTTTTGATTTTATCAAGTTAGGGGAAAACTATGACACCGAAAAAAATCTCTACTCTTGCAAAGCTTGCGCTTTTGCTTGCTACAATAATATGGGGCTCAACCTTTTTCCTGATGGAGGGCGCAATTCAAAACATCGGCATTTTTTCACTGCTTGCCGTGCGTTTTACGATTGCTACGGCACTGCTTGCGGTAGTTTTGGGAAAACGTCTGCTTAAAATAGACTGCAGTTACCTTTTGCGCGGGTTTGTGATGGGCGTTTTTGTGATAGCGGCATACATACTGCAGACCTACGGACTTGCAGACGAGGCTACAACCCCCGGTAAAAACGCGTTTCTGACCGCGACATATTGTGTGATTGTGCCGTTCCTCGCATGGGGAATATCGAGGCAAAAGCCTGACAGGTACAATATCGTGGCAGGGATAATGTGTATTTTCGGAATTACGCTGATTTCTGTCAGTGGAAATGATTTCACCAGTATTTGCGCAGGGGATGTGCTGACACTTCTGGGGGGGATATTCTTCTCCTTCCACATGGTGGCGGTATCGGCATTTTCACAAAAGCGCGACATATTGCTATTGACAATGCTGCAATTCCTATTTGCAGGGATAATTGCCTGGGCAGGTGCGCTGACTATGGAAACATTCCCTACTGATATGGATTTCTCCGTTGTAGTATCTATCCTCTACCTTGCTGTAATGGCAACATGCCTGTGCTACATACTGCAAAACGTCGGGCAAAAATATACACCCCCTGCTACAGCGGCACTGATACTGAGTCTGGAGGCGGTGTTTGGAGTGCTATTCTCCGTAATATTCACGTCTGAAAAAATTACACCCAGAATTTTTCTGGGGTTTGCGGTGGTTTTCCTGTCGGTGATTGTGTCGGAGATAAAGCCTAAGATATTCTCTCGTTAATTTTGGCGTCGACTTTGGTCGGCGCTTTTTTATTAAAAAAAGCATTGTAAATTAAAAAAACTGTGGTATAATAAAGGTGCGAAACCAATTGAATAGCTATTTTCAGGGTATATATTGGGGTATATTATACTCTTTTTTGGGTTAACTTATCACTTGAATTTCGTTAAAAACGCAAATTCCACGTGATAGGGTAACCTAATATATGCTCTATTTAATTGGTTTCGCAAACTAACGGAGTTTGCGTTTTTAGGCGTCAGCTTCGGCTGGCGCTTTTTTAATTTAATTTAATTTAACAAAGGAGAATATTTTCATGGATAAGACACAGACAGCACAAGAGCGCCTTGATGAAATGGCAAAGGCATACGACATGGAGGCAGAGCGCATGAATATTTCCGTACCGAAAAACACACTGCGCAGCATGAAGCGTAAGATTTTCCTGAGGAAAATAACGCGTATATTCCGCACGATTAAGCTGAGAAAGCGTGCGCGCAGGGATGTTGAAACGCTGCTTCGCAGTGATGATTTCTGGGTGGAGCTTATAAAGGAGGAAAATGGCGGAGTCTATGACCCCGAGGTAATATTCCGCCGCCAAGGACTTTCCGAGGAACAAATACGCAAGGCAAAGGAAATTTCAAACAGAAACAGAATAAAAAAAGGGAAAAAACCGTTATTCCCCGATGAGGACAAGGCGTGAATGGAAAATTCACGCCTTTTTTGAAATTATTTTTCTTGTAAATTATTGCATCAAATCACAAGATATGTTATTATAATAAGGAGAATACCACCATATAAAGGAGTATTTACAGTGGAATATATAACACACAGTCCTGAGGAAACAGAGGCAGTTGCCTTTGAACTGGCTAAAAAAATCAAGGCGCCGCGCGTAGTCTGTCTGACAGGGGATTTAGGCGCGGGAAAAACTGCATTCACACGCGGCTTTGCGCGGTTTTTCGGAATTGAAAAGGGAGTCAGCTCCCCCACATTTATAATAATGCACCGATATAACGGCAGTGAGGTCATAAATCACTACGATTTGTACAGAATCAACGATTATGACGAGCTTGCTGACATCGGCTTTGAGGAACAGATTGAAAGCGGCATTTCCCTGATTGAGTGGCCGGATGCTTTTATGGAGTATCTGCCAGAGGACAGGATAGTTATAAAAATCACACGGACAGGTGAAAATGACCGATTGATTATCACGGAGGATTTGTAAGATATGAATATACTTGCAATTGACACATCGGCGCTGACCGCCACGGCGGCAATACTGTGCGGAGAGACGCTTGTGGGGGAAATCAGCACCACCACCTCCCTCACCCATTCGCAAACAATTATGCCGATGATTGACGAGCTTTTAAAAAAGGTTTCGCTGAGCATACGCGACATCGACCTGTTTGCCTGCAGTGAGGGACCGGGCTCTTTCACAGGGCTGAGAATTGGCATCGGAACGGTCAAGGGACTTGCATACGGTCTGGGAAAGCCTGTTTGCGGTGTTTCCACGCTTGAGGCACTGGCACACAACATTGCCTTTACAGACTGTGTCATTTCCCCAATCATGGATGCACGGCGCGGACAGGTGTACAACGCTCTGTACAGATGGTCGGATGGAGTACTACAGTGCATTGAAGAGCCGAGAGCAATCGAGGTAGCGGAGCTTTGCCACAGTCTTTACGGCAGGACGATATTCGTAGGTGACGGTGTAAAGGTTCACAGGGAAAAGATAAAGGAGCTTATGGGCGATAATGCACTTTTCGCACCGCCGCAGCACTGTCTGCAAAGAGCAGGAAGTGTGGCAGCAGCCGCACTTAATAAAGAGCATACAGATGCAGCATCCCTGACCGCGGTATATCTGCGAAAACCGCAGGCAGAGCGTGAAAGAGAAGAGGCAATGTCACGCAGGTAGAAATACACCTCATCCGTCAGCTGAAGCTGACACCTTCCCCTCGAGGGGAAGGCTTAACATAACGCATAATTTATGAAAGGATATGATATTTATGACAATAGCAATGGCAGCTGACCACGGTGGTTACGAGTTAAAGAATGTTCTGCTGGATTATCTGGCGGAGAAAGGACACGCGATAATAAATCTGGGAACAGATACGGCAGAGAGTGTTGACTACCCCGACTATGCAAAGGCGTGCTGTGACGAGGTTGTTTCCAAAAGGGCTGACTTTGGTATTCTGGTATGTGGTACAGGTGTGGGAATATCCATCGCAGCTAATAAGATAGACGGCATTCGCTGCGGACTTTGCCCATCGAAAGAAATTGCAGCACTGGTAAAGCAGCACAACAATGCAAACGTAATCGCACTGGGTGGCAGATTTACAAGCGATGACGAGGCAAAGAAGATAGTTGATGCATATATGTCAGCAGAGTTTGAGGGCGGCAGACACCAAAACAGAGTTGATAAAATAATGGCACTTGAAAAATAAAAGTTGAAAATTTAGGAGGGATTTTGATGCGTTGTCCGTTTTGCGGTCATGATGACAGTAAGGTTATCGATTCACGCCCCACTGAAGAGGGTGTAGCAATCAGAAGAAGACGTGAATGTATTAATTGTACCCAGAGGTTTACAACATACGAAAAGGTGGAGAGTCTGCCCATCGTAGTAATTAAAAAGGATAAGACCAGAGAGCTTTTCAATAGAGAGAAGCTTCTGGCAGGTTTGACAAGGGCATGCGAAAAACGCCCTGTAGAAACAGAGCGACTGGACATTCTGGTAGATAAGATTGAGTCAGATTTGCAAAACACCCTTAAGCGCGAGATTTCTACACGCGAAATCGGTGAAAAGGTTATGGAGCAGCTTAAGGACATTGACGAGGTTGCATATGTGCGCTTTGCGTCCGTGTACCGTCAGTTTAAGGATGTTAATACATTTATTGCAGAGGTTAACAAGCTTTTGTATGATAAAAATTAAAAAAGAAACGGAGATTAACCATGGCTAAAGGACGTTATTATTATGATGTGCAGCCTCTCTCCTCTCTTCGGGAGCTGATTGAGCTTGCAAAAAACGAATCAGGTGACACTGTTGCCTACAAATTCAAAAACGCTGACAAGGAAATTCAGGAAGTAACCTACTCACAGTTTT
>SVJI01000076.1 GCA_015069065.1 Oscillospiraceae bacterium
TGCATTAAATGACTTTTGGTTCGAATTTATGTCAAGAGAAAGTGATGATATTTTACTATTACTTCAGGAAGAACTGGAAAAGAAAACAGATAGCGGAATTCACAGGTGGCTATATTCATATCTTCCATCATGTAATCCCTGCATGTTATAGTGATATATAGGAGGTGTTAAAATGAAAAAAATCTTAATTTTTCTGATAGCGGTATTTCAAATAACCGCAGTATTTCCAAGTTATGCGCAATCAGCGCAGCAACACACGGTTGTATCGGGCGACAGCATGTGGAAAATTGCAGTCAAGTATGAGGTGGGACTGAGCGAGATAAAAAACGCAAATCCGCATATTACAAATCCTGAACTCATTTATCCGGGGCAAGTGTTAAATATCCCTAAAATGGATGAAACAGTTTTAAACTATGAAAATGAGGTTGTCAGACTTGTAAACGAAATCAGGGTAAAAAACGGATTAAATCCCCTTACCGCAGATTGGGAGCTAAGCCGTGTGGCAAGGTATAAGTCACAGGATATGAAAGACAACAACTATTTTTCGCACAATAGTCCGATTTATGGAAGCCCGTTCACTATGATTAAAAACTTCGGAATATCATACAGAAGTGCGGCAGAAAATATTGCCAAAGGACAGAAAACACCACAGGCGGTTGTGAATGGGTGGATGAATTCTTCGGGACATCGCGCCAATATATTAAATCCTACATATAAAAAAATCGGTGTTGGGTATGTTCCAAGCGGAAACTACTGGACTCAAATGTTTATAGGATAATAACAATATATAAAATAAGCTAAATATTTTTACTCTCAAAGATAAAGACCACACAATGTGGCCTTTATCTTTTTTTGTTCTGCTTTTAATTAAATTTCCCAAGATTACGTAGAAAACTTCCCACTGCAACGCCAATACCTATCAGTGTTTTTTCTGTGGATACGTTATCGCCGTTCACGGGATCACCCTCGCCAATGTATTTTTGAAAAATATTCATAATTCCCAGTGTCGCGTACTGCCTGACAGAGGGGTTCATTTTCATCAAATCCTTTGAGAGCTTTTCTGCATAAGCGGAAAGCCGCCCTTGATTAGATTGCTGTCGTAGTCTGCCTCTGTTATCAAGCATGGCTTCCATGTTGTGAATGCCTGATTTTGATTGAATATAATAAATATGCTTTTGAGGAACAAGGCGATTACCTAATACGTTTACATAGTCATTGTCAGCAGAAAAGCTGTATATACGTGCTCTTCGTCTTTCATAATCTTCTCCATACTGATTTTTCATAAAACGCAATGCTTCAGGAGAAAACCCCTGCCCTGCAAAACTGTAGCAATCGTTTACTAAATCTGAATGTATGGTAACAAACTGGGCTTTATTTCCTCCTTTTGAATGGCCTGTAACTGTTATTTTGGTATCAGTGTTCCACTTTTCCTTTGCAGCTACTTTGTTAAACCAATTCAGTGCTTCTGCCTGCTGGTCAGTGGCATAGTCTTTTATAATAGCCGTGCTGTCTGCTATATCCCCAGAATGGGAAAATGTGGCATATACATTTTCTTCGGGAATACCAGACAACCCCTCTCCGTTATCTATCCACTCACCGCTGCCTGTTCCCTTAAAGACTGCAGATATACTACCATCCGGCTTTGTAAAAGTACAGGCGGTTAAGCCACCCTTTGAATAGGTAAGGCTGCCTATTTGAGAAAGGGCAAGGATGGGGTTGCTAAGGAGTGCATTTCTCAGCAGCCACAGCCTGCGTATGTCCCGATTCTCCCAATCCTGTGGATTATCGCGGGACGCTTGTTCAAGATTTTGAGTTATAGCCTGCAGGGATTCATTTTCTGCGGGAGCGAGCTTATGTGTCAGATAGAGATACAGATTATAAATAGCCTCGTCATTTGCTTTTTCAAGAATTTCTTTATCTAAATAATTCATATTATCACCCGCTGACTAAAAGTTCTTTTAATCTATATATATGAAATATTTATAAACCTTGTCAAAGTAGAGAAAGGGAAGCCGTCAGATGAATTGTTTCATCTGACGGCTTCTTGCTTGAGTTTTACACTGATTTTCACCCCAAATTTTTGTCTGAATTATAAAAATAAGGGCAAAAAAAGAAAAAAATTCTGTGAAAAAAACTTTTTAAACTAAATTATACGCAATTTATTTAGCCATATTTACAATTTTTTTCATTTTTTGTATAATCTACTAAATAGGAGGTGCGTCAAATGGATTCAACAGATTATCAAATTTTATCGTGCTTAAAGGAAAATTCCAGAGAGAATGCGACTAACATCGGTGCAAAAATCAATTTGTCAACATCTGCAGTAATTGAACGAATTAAAAAACTGGAAAACTCAGGTATTATCGAAAAATATACTACCATTATAAATCAAAGTGCGTTGGGTAGAGAGTTGACAGCGTTTATTTATGTAAGTCTGGAACACCCCAAATACAACGAGGAGTTTATAAGGCTTATAAACGAAAATTCGTCAGTAGTGGAGTGCCACTATATTGCCGGTGATTTTGATTTTATACTAAAGGTTGTCACAAAGTCGGGAAGAACCTTAGAGGGTGTACTGAATTTTGTGAAATCTATCGGCGGTGTATCGTTGACACGCACCTCGGTTGTGCTTTCGACAAACAAATGCGAGGTGTCTCTGCTTCCCGATAAGGAAAAGGATGATACAGATACTATTTAACAACAGAGGAGTGCTTAAAGATGGAGCTGATAAGTTCAATAAATACACACATCAATGACATTGTATGGGGACCGGTGATGCTTACCCTCCTTATCGGAACAGGACTGTTTTTGTCCGTTAAGACGGGCTTTCTGCAGTTTGGTAAATTCGGATATATGATGAAAAATACCATTTTAGGTGTGTTTTCAAAGAATCAGCATGAAAAGGATACATCAGGGGTAAGTCCGTTTCAGGCAGTTGCAACTGCAATGGCGGGAACAATTGGTACAGGCAGTATAGCCGGACTTGCTACGGCGATTATGTCGGGTGGACCCGGTGCAGTTTTCTGGATGTGGATAAGCGCATTGCTCGGAATGGTGACAAAATATTCAGAGATTCTGCTCTCCCTTAAATACAGGGAAAAAAATGAAAACGGTCAGTGGGTCGGCGGACCTATGTATTACATAAAAAACGGATTAAATCTGAAATGGCTGGCGGTATTGTTTGCCGTTTTCGCTATGATGGCATGTCTTGGTACAGGTAATGCAACGCAGTCGAATTCAATTGCAGTTGCGTTGGAGAGTACCATGGGAATAGAAGTATGGATTACAGGAATAGTTCTTACAATACTTGTTGCTGCTGTAATTCTGGGCGGTATGCGCAGAATTTCTGCCATAAATGAGAAACTCGTTCCCTTTATGGCAATGTTTTATGTTGTTTGTTCTGTAATGGCACTTGTAATAAATTGGAACAAAATTCCCGCTGCGTTTGCACTGATATTTAAAGAAGCGTTTAATTTCAGGGCGGCAGCCGGCGGTGTGGGTGGATATGGAATTATGCTGGCAATGCACTACGGTTTTTCCCGCGGAGTTTTCTCAAATGAGGCAGGTCTTGGCAGTGCGCCCATTGCACATGCAGCCTCCAGTGCTAAAAGCCCTGTTCAGCAAGGACTTTGGGGAATGTTTGAAGTGTTTTTTACAACAATTGTAATTTGTACATTTTCGGCACTGGTAATTTTGACGGCAGGCGTCTGGAGCGGTGGAGAATTTCAGGGTTCTGCCCTCAGCATAGCTTCGTTTAATACTATAATTCCCGGATTTGGCGGTGTTATAGTAACCTTGTCCACTGTGTTTTTTGCCCTGTCAACTATTTTGGGTTGGGCGTATTACGGAGAAGTTTGCATGGAGTTTCTCTCAGGTAATTCGGCAAAGGCGGTATTTATATACAGATGTATATACGTTGCCTTTGTATTTATCGGTACAGTGGGAAGTCTGGATTTGATATGGAGCATTTCAGAAACAATGAACGGACTTATGGCTATTCCTAATCTGGTTGGTATAATCGGACTTTATAAGGTGATAAAACTAACTACAAAAGAGCATTTTGAAAAACTGTAAAAAAATATGTTGGCAATCATTATTTGCAAGACCGGAGCGAATAATGATTGCCTTTTTTTGGTTTTTATTGTATAATAATTCCAAATGTTTGTTCTTGGAGGTTGATTGTCGGTGAATGCGCAATGACGGATAAAACAACAAATCCTGTATCATTAAGCGGTAATACTCTTAAGATTATTGCCGCCGTTTGTATGCTTATAGACCATATAGGGCATATTCTCCTGCCTGAATATATAATTTTGAGAATCATCGGCAGGGTATCTATGCCCATATTTGCGTACATGGTGGCGGAGGGGTGTTACTATACAAAGGACAGGAAAAAGTATTTTCTTACAGTGTTTTTACTGTCGGTTGTATGCCAGGCGGTTGATTATATCTATAGCGGAAGCCTTAGGCTGGGGATTCTCGTTACTTTTTCTCTGTCAATCGCTTTGGTGTATTCTCTCCAATATACGAAAGAACAGGTTTTTTCGGATACAGTTTTATCTTTTGAAAAGTGCAGAGGCATTGCTATTTTCCTGAGTACGGTAGCAGCGGTGTATGTGTTAACAAGGTTTGTCAGCGTGGATTACGGTTTCCACGGATGTATGCTGCCTGTATATGCCGAGGCGCTGCGGCAAAACCGTGTGAATAAATCTTCGTTGTTGGAAAAAGTTGATATGCCGTCTTACCGTGTGCTGGCTTTTGCGGCAGGATTGTTGATTTTGTCGGTTAACTCCTCAGGGATACAGATTTATTCCCTGTGTTCAGTTTTGCTGCTTATGCTGTATTCGGGAAAACGCGGAAAGAAAAAAATGAAATGGTTTTTTTATATATTCTATCCCACGCATCTGTTGGTTCTCGAAGCAATCCGCTTTTTTTTCATAAGATAAATATATAGCGCCAAGGGTGAATATAATAAAATTGAAAAAAGTTACAAATGACAATCTTTATTTGCAAAAAAAGCACAAATTTTACCCCTGAAAAAACAAGTAATATTTAAAAAACTTTATTTTGCAACCCTAGGTTGCGAAATAAAGTTATAAAAGTTGCTTGACTACAGGAAAAAATTTGGTATGATTATGTTAGACTTAATATGTGAGGGATGATTAAATATGACCATTGGTGAAAAAATTGCACAGCTGCGTTTGGCAGCAGATATTTCCCAGGAACAGCTTGCAGAAAGAATAGATGTATCACGCCAGTCTGTTTCAAAGTGGGAGATGGATCAGGCGCTTCCCCAGATTGATAAGGTTTTACAGATATGCGAGTTGTTTGATATATCTGCTGACGAACTTCTGCGTGATAAGATAGAGATACGCCGCTCTAAAGATAATGAGGCATATAAAAATAAGTATTTTGGAACTGACGGCTTCCGTGGAGAAGCGAATATGAATCTGACTTCTATGCAGGCGTACAAGGTGGGAAGATTTTTGGGATGGTACTTTTCATCCGAGCTTTCCGGCTGCGACAAGGCAGGCTACCGCCCCAGAATCGTAATTGGTAAGGATACCAGACGTTCCAGTTATATGCTGGAGTATTCCATTGTTGCGGGAATAACGGCATCAGGTGCGGATGCATATATGCTCCATGTTACTACAACGCCCAGTGTTTCATATGTTACAAGACAGGATGAATTTGATTGCGGTATAATGATAACCGCATCCCATAATCCGTTCTATGATAACGGAATAAAGGTTATAAACCGCTACGGTGAAAAACTCGATGACAATACAACAGCACTGATTGAGGCATATATTGACGGTAATATGAAGGCACTTGGAGTTATGCAGAAGGATTTACCCCTTGCCCACAGAGAACGTATCGGTTGTATTGTTGACTATGTTTCAGGAAGAAACCGTTATGTAGGTTATTTGATATCCCTTGCCTCCAACTCATATAAAAACCTTAAGATAGGTCTTGACTGTGCTAACGGTGCATCGTGGATGATTGCCAGATCTGTTTTTGGTGCGCTGGGTGCCCAGACTACTGTTATAGGAGCGGAGCCTGACGGACTTAATGTTAATAACGGCTGTGGCTCCACTCATATAGAAAAGCTCTGCGACCTTGTAAGGGAGAACCATCTGGACGTAGGCTTTGCCTTTGACGGTGACTGTGACCGATGCATAGCCGTTGATGGAAACGGCAACGTGGTTGACGGTGATGCTATGATGTATATTCTCGGAAAGAGACTTAAATCCAGAGGAATGCTTAATAAAAATACTGTTGTTGCAACCATCATGTCAAACAGCGGTCTTATCAACAGCCTTAATAAAATCGGCATCAACTGTGAACAGACTACCGTTGGTGACAGATTTGTTTATGAGTGCATGCAGAAAAATGACTATAGCTTAGGTGGTGAACAGTCAGGACATATTATACTGAAAAAATATGCAACTACCGGTGACGGACTTTTAACTGCTATTATGATGTGCGAGGAGATATGTGATTCAAAACAGTCGATAGCAGCCCTTGCAGAGGACGTGAAGCTTTACCCCCAATATATGAAGAATGTCCGTGTTAAGGATAAGGCTGCGGTACTCAAGGATTCTTCTGTTCTGGCAGAGCTTAAGGCTGTTGAGCAGCTGATAGCAGGAAAGGGCAGGGCATTGCTTCGCCAGAGCGGTACAGAGCCTGTTATCCGTGTCATGATTGAAAGTGAAAGCAACGAAGCTTGTGTAGAGTATGCAAACAGGATTGTAGATGCGATTTTGAAGGGGGGACACGCGGTTGACTAAAAAGGTATTGACAAAGGAGTTATTTGACTGCACAAATGAATACCTCCTCCCATTGTTTGAAGAATCGCAGTATCCGTGGGAAATGCTCCCTAAGATAAAAGATTATATAAATAAGCTTATAGAAAAGGGAATGGACGGCTATAAGCTTATAGCAGACGGAGTTCTGGTGGGTGAAAATGTAAAAATTTACCCCACGGTAACAATTGAGGGTCCTGCAATTATCG
>SVJI01000077.1 GCA_015069065.1 Oscillospiraceae bacterium
CGTAGATGGTTGTGTTTTCTGTATAAACCGTGTCAACAGTTACCTGTGTACCACCGTTTGAAGCTGTGTACCAACCCTTAAATGTGTAGCTACCGCTTCTTGTCGGTGTAGGTAAGGTGGTTAATTTGCCTGTTGCTTCTGTTGTAGCATTTGCAGAAGTAACAGAACCGCCGTTAGCATCGAATGTTACTGTATAAGTAGTAATCGGAATATTCTCCCAAACTGCTGTTACTGTTGTGTTTGCACTTACGGTAATTGCTTCTCCAACAGCCTTTTCATCACCGCCAACGCTCCAAGCCTTGAACTGTTTTCCGTCAGGAGCAGTAAATCCATTTTCAGGGAGAGTATAAGTTCCTGCAACACCATTTACATCTGCCATTGTTCCTGTACCGCCGTTTGCTTCAAAAGAAACGGTATAGGTAGCTGCTCCTCCAAAGTCGGGAACTATAACAGTTGCGTAGTTCGTGCCGGCATTGTAGGTAGAAGTTTGTCTGTAACGAACATAATATGTTCCGGGGTGATAAACCTGAGTCTGTCCGTCCGAGCAAGCTCCCTCAGTAGAATGGAAATCGGTGTATTTACTCCATTCCATAGCCGTTGTTGTCCCGGTTATATAGCAATCATTACCGCCGAGAGTTGTAGGAGCTACACCGGCTAATCCGGTAGGTACGGCAAGGTTATCGCCTTTTGTAACATAATCGGTTGGAGCACTTACAATGCTTCCGGTCTGTACCGAGCTTGTTACAATACATTTGAGAGTGCTGTTAATGTTATTTTCAAGAAGGATTGTATAGGTTTGCTCGTTAGCACCGGTAATAATATTACTTGTATCTCGTACCCATTGATAATGTAATTCACCTGTATTGTTTGAATTTTCTACGGTTGCCGTCAATGTAGAGCCATATTTAGCATCACCTGTAATTGTTACAGTTCCGGTAAGTGCCGGAATATCTTCCCAAATCGCTGTTACAGTTGTATCCTCTGTTACATTTATAGATGTACCCGGTGTTTTTTCATCACCGCCAACGCTCCAAACCTTGAACTGCTTGCCATCGGGAGCAGTGAATCCGTTTGCAAGGAGAGTGTATTCACCGGAAACACCTGTTGCATCAGCCATGACGGTGCTATGGCTGCCCCTGTTGATGCGGCAATAGTTACAACTCATATGATGCTGCAGGCGCACTCTATGGGAGTGGGGAATTGCTGGGTAATGAGTTTTGACCCCTTTGCCATGCGGGAGAATTTTAATATACCCCAAAATTATGAGCCGATAGCGTTGCTTGTCATGGGATATCCGCATAAGGATGCGGCGCCGATTGATAAACACTCGGAATTCAGACCGATTGAAGAGGTCGTTTTCTACGGTAGCTTTTGAATTAAAAAAACAGTGGTGTAAAACTACACCACTGTTTTTTTAATTCAACATAGCCAGAATTTCTTCCTTAGGTGAGTATCCGACGGTTTTGTTTATAACCTCTCCATCCTTTACTGCAAACAGTGCAGGAATACTCATTACACCAAATTTCATAGCCAATTCGCCGTCTTCGTCAACATTTACTTTGCCAACGACAATTTCAGGATGCTCTGCGGCGATTTCCTCCACAATGGGGGAGAGCATTTTACACGGTCCGCACCAATCGGCATAAAAATCCAGAAGCACGGTTTTATCGCTGTTTAAAACAGACTCCTCAAAATTACTTTTTGTTATTTTGACAACTGACATAAATTATTCCTCCTTTGATTTATAGTACAGCATACAGTGGCAGTATCCCTCGAAATCAGGGTCGGCAATTTGCTCCCTGAACTCCTTGCACATACATTTAAAATCCTCTGTTTTTTCTATTCGGCATGGACAGTAGCCGCCCTTTGCCTTAAGTCCGTCCTTGACGGTTTTTACAATTTCTTCATTTTCGTTAAGTCTTATTGCCATTTTTATCACCCCAGTAAAACATCACTTATCAGCATTATACAAAAACCTGCGAGCAGTGCGTAGGTTGCACCGCGTTCACTGCCGTGGGCATGCGTTTCGGGAATCATTTCGTCACTGATTACATACAGCATCGTACCGCCTGCAAATGCGAGGGCAAAGGGGAGGATGAACGATGCAACGCTTACGGCAAAATAGCCTATCAGCGTTCCTATTACCTCGACAAGTCCCGTAAGCATGGCGCAGATGAATGTTTTCCTCGGTGTTACACCTGAGGCGAGCATCGGTCCGATTATAACCATACCCTCGGGGATATTCTGCAGTGCTATACCCCCTGCTATCATAAGGGCGCGGGCACTGTCTCCGGAGCCAAAACCTACACCGGCGGCTATACCCTCCGGCAGGTTATGTATGGCAATCGCCGTGACAAACAAAAGCACCTTGCTGAGGTTTGCATCGGGATGCTGCTCGCTATCTGTGCCAACAAATTTATGCATGTGGGGAACGAGCTTGTCTATGATATTAAGTGACAATGCTCCTGTAAAAATACCTGCAACAGTTACAAGGAGTGCATATTTGCCGCCATATTCCACTGACGGCAGAATAAGCCCCAGCACAGCCGCCGACAGCATAACACCGGCGGCAAAGGATAAGACAATGTCGGAAAATCTGTGAGATATCTCCCTGAACATAAATCCTATAATTGCACCGATTACCGTTGCACCGCCGACGCCTATCGCGGTGAGTAATACTAATTCCATGAAAATCCCTCCCTGTGCGGAGTATAATTATTTACACAGCTCGTCTGAAAGTGCGGTGAGCTGCTTTTCACTTTCACTGTTTAGTGCAGACATAATCTTAACCTCTGTCTCGGCAAAGGACAGATTTTTGCACTTTGAAAGATGTTCTTTCATAACCTTGGTTGCAGTGGGTGCCCAGCTTCCGTTTTCGATAAATGCCACAGTTCTGCTTTGGAAATTGCGCTCTGTCAGGTGGTGGATAAACTCCCGCATAAATGGGAATATATCCGCGTTGTATGTGGTTGTTGCAAGGACAAGTTTTCCGTAACGGAACGCATCCTCAACCGCCTCTGCCATGTCGCAGCGGGCAAGGTCATTTACCACTACCTTAGGGCATCCGCTAAGGCGGAGCTTTTCAGCAAGCAGCATAACTGCTTTCTTTGTGTTTCCGTAGACAGATGTGTATGCAATTACCACACCGTCTGATTCTACGCCGTAGCTTGACCATATATCGTAAAGATTGATGTAATACCCTAAATTTTCGGTTAGTACAGGACCGTGCAGGGGGCATATGGTCTGTATGTCCAGTGCGGCAGCTTTTTTGAGAAGTGCCTGTACCTGTGCGCCGTATTTGCCCACAATGCCGATGTAGTACCGACGTGCCTCGCACGCCCAGTCCTCGTCAGTGTCCAGTGCACCGAACTTTCCAAAACCGTCGGCGGAGAAAAGGACCTTGTCCGTAGTGTCATACGTCACGATAACCTCCGGCCAGTGTACCATGGGCGCAGTTATAAATGTAAGATTATGCTTACCGAGGGAAAGTGTGTCACCCTCACCGACAATTATCTGCCTTTCCACAAAATCTGTGCTGAAGAAGTTTTTCATCATGGCAAAAGCCTTTGCGGATGAAACAATCTTTGCATCGGGGTAGCTTTCGGCAAAGCTTGTAATATTTGCAGAATGGTCAGGCTCCATATGCTGAACAATCAGATAGTCGGGCTTTCTGCCTCTAAGTACGTTTTCGATATTATTAAGCCACTCATCAGTGAATCTCGCATCTACTGAGTCCATAACTGCAATCTTTTCGTCTATAATTACATAGGAGTTATATGCCATTCCGTTGGGAACTGTGTACTGCCCCTCGAAAAGGTCAATTGTGTGGTCGTTTACACCCACATATATGATGTCCTTTGTAATATTCATGTCAAATCACCTCAATCTAATTATACCACAAATAACGTAAAAACTTCAATATGTGTATATAAAATTTAATATTTGTAAGTTTTCTGCTTGACCTTTAAAAATATAAGGCTGACTACAACTGCCATAAATTCTGCAGCCACTACAGATGCCCATATGCCGTCAATACCCCATATGGCAGGGAGAATCAGCACCGCTGCCACCTGAAACACCAGTGTTCGTAAAAAGGAAATGACGGCAGAGGTCAGTCCATCGTTAAGTGCGGTGAAAAATCCCGAACTAAAAATTGCAAATCCGGCAAACAGGAAAGAGAATGAGAAAATCAAAAATCCTCTTTTTGTAAGCTCGAACAGCTCTGCGTCGTAGCCTACAAACATTTTGGAAAACGGCTCACCCAAAAGCAGTGCCAGAATCAGCATAGAAACGGAAAGCACAGAAATTATGACGGAGCTTTTTTTCAGCATTCCTTTCAGTTCTGCGTGGTTCTGGGCGCCGTAGTGGTAGCCGATTATCGGCGCAGTGCCAATCGAATACCCTATAAACATGGCAAGGAAAACAAAGTTGACATACATAAGTGTGCCATATGCGGCAATGCCGTTTTCACCTGCAAGGTTTAAAAGCTGAATATTGTATAGCATACTGACAAGTGACATGGAGATATTGCTCATAAATTCAGACAAGCCGTTAGTACAGGTTTTAATGAGTGCGGAGGAGTCAAAGCTTGTTTTCCCAAGTCTCAGAAGCCCGCTGTTTTTGGATGCAAAGTAAAGCAGCGGTATAAAACCGCCGACAACCTGACTCAGCGCAGTGGCAAGTGCCGCACCGACAAGTCCCAGAGGGAATACACCTACCAGAAGTACGTCCAGTACCATGTTGGTAACGCCCGATGCCACGGTAACAAAAAGACCAAGCTGCGGCTTTTCAGCAGTTACGAAAAAGCTCTGAAATTCCATCTGCAGAATGAATGCAGGCAGAGCCAAGAGTATTATCCTGCCGTAGATTACGCAATCCTCCAGTAACTGCCCCTCGGCACCGAGCAACGCCGCAATAGGTCTCAGGAAAATTATTCCTGCCAGTGCAATGATGCTTCCCAGTATGATGGATATATATACGAGCATGGAGAATATGCGGTTTGCTTTTTCCGGTTTATGCTCACCAAGCGTTCTGGAAACGAGGGCACTGCCGCCTGTGCCGAACATGAATCCCAGTGTTCCCAGAATCATCAGGAACGGAAAAATAAAATTCACAGATGCAAATGCAGTTTTACCTACGAAATTTGAAACAAAGAATCCGTCAACCACACCGTAGATAGATGTGAATACCATCATAATAACGGATGGCAGGGTAAACCTGATCAGCTTACGGTAGGTAAAGTGGTCAGAAAGCTTTATCATTCACTAACCCTCCCGATTTCTGTTGCTATCAGGTTGACCATGATGCCTGTGTTCAAATCCATGGCATCCTTTGGATAGATGGTCTTTATATATCCGTTGTAGAATTTGTCGCGGAAGAATTTCACAGCATCCTCATGCGAGCCGCCGTTATTTAAAATTTCAGCAATATCGTGCGCAGTGCTTTCGGCGCTTTGCCGTCCGTTTTTGAGGTATAGGGCGGTTTCCTCCTTGTCCAGAAGTCCGCAGTGGGGGACAAGGATGTTGTCGATAGGCATTTTCTCCGCTTTGGCAATGGAGTCAAGCGTTATCTGATAACCTATGAGGTAGGAGGGAACAACCACTCCGTCACCGCCATATACGCCGAGTGTTTCACATCCGAGAAGAAGAGCGTTTTTAGCCAGATAGAACCCCACGGAGCATTTTGTATGACCGGGGAGCCCGATTACTGTGAAATTCATGTCACCGCACGTCAGTGTGTCGCCGTCGTTCACACAGATATCTGCGCCCAGCTCGTCTATCAAATCTTCATACTCTGTAACACCGCACTTTTCGGCAAATTTCCTGTCTAAATCACGCATTACTGCACGTGCAGTAGGCTTTTGGAATATTTTTTGCGCATACTCTGCGGCAACAATCTTCGCCTCTGGAAAGCGTTTTTTAATATATACAGAGCCGAGGGCGTGGTCATAGTGGGAATGAGTCAGGAATATATAATCCAGCTTCCGTGTACCCAATACTGCCTTTATATTATCTGCCACACTGTAGCCTGTAAATGCAAAGCCTGTGTCGTAAAGGATGGCGGTCTTACCGTCATCAATCAAAAATGCTCCGTCACCGGGGAGCGCCCTGACATCTGTTATTTTAATATTATGCATAGTATCCTCCAATAACCATTCGTATGCTAAACGTGGGTCTCCGTTTTCAAGATAAATCGTACCGCAGCAGCTAAAACCGTTTTTTGCCAGCGCATTCTGCATGGGTAGATTGTCTTTGTGGGTATCTATCCTTATGTGGCTGCAGTGTGCCTTGGCAAAGTCCATGATGCGCTTTAAAACGCCCCTTTCACTGCCGCTGCTTGCCACGCGGTGAATAGCCGTATAGGGGGTATCAGCCGACCATGCACCGTCGATAATATCGTATGTCGGGTCGTTACCCTGTATCATGGCAAAGCATCCGCAGATTTCAGAGGGGGTTACATCGCTTTCAACCACATACAGAAAACCGCTTTGCAAGTCCTGCTGTATAATATGCTCTTCGGGGTATGTATCACCCCATTGGTGAGCGTTGCCGTTTTCGCGCATAAAAGCGCGCGCAGCAGAATATATTTCCTCAATTTTAGGTAAATCGCTTATATCAGCGCGTCGTATCATATAAAACATCCTTTGCTGTTTGATGTGACCTCCTATTATTTATACAATAATTATTTAATATTGTCAACACGGTAAGATAAATAATGAGGTATATATCATTTACATATATACAGATGGAGGGTATATTATATGTATTAAGCCGAAGAAGGGGATAGGAAATTGAAAAAAGTTGTTTACCGTCTGAAAAGGGAAGACGGAGAGTCTGGCGAAGCCTATGGACTACAGGTGGAAGAAAGAGGAAAGTGTGCAGCGTACATAAAGGGGGCATTTACAGAAAAGCGCGCGGGGAAGAAGTTTATACAGCTGTGTAAAACGCACGGCGTGTCAGCCGTGCATGTAAGGGATGTATTGGCAGAT
>SVJI01000078.1 GCA_015069065.1 Oscillospiraceae bacterium
GTAAGATTCTGGAATGTAATAAGCTCCGCATTTTCGCCTGCCTGCGCGTCTGCTGCAGTGCGGCGGATATTTGCCTTAACCCTTGCCAGAAGCTCGCGCACGGAAAAAGGCTTTGTAATGTAGTCATCAGCACCCAGTTCAAGACCGAGTACCTTATCCACCTCTTCATCGCGTGCAGTAAGCATGATGATGGGCGTGGACTGCTTTTCACGGACTTTCTTACAAACCTCAAAACCATCCATTTTCGGGAGCATTACGTCGAGCAATATAAGGTCGGGCTTCTCACTCAGCGCGAGTCTGTAGCCCTCCTCACCGTCAAACGCGGCAAGAACTCTGTAGCCTGATTTAGTAAGATTAAACTTTAATATTTCAACAATCGGAGCCTCATCCTCAATGACAAGAATAAGCTTATCCATATTGCATACCTCCATTTCTATACCTATATTATATTTTATAATATTTTACCTGCTATGTCAATAAAAATAGTTGACATTTCCCCCCATAGATATTATAATAAATAGGAACTACATACAAAGGCTGTGACGAAGACAGTAACAGTTATCAAACCGCAAAGCGAGTCGGGGACGGTGTAAGCCCGATGCTCAGTAGATTACTGCGAATATCACTTCCGAGCCGCACGGCTGAAACCTAAGTAAGCTGTGACGGGCAATCCCTCCGTTAAAGGGATGCATATGATGGTATGCTGATTAGGTGGTGCGATTTAACTTCGTCCTAATTGGACGGAGTTTTTCTGTTTTGTAAGTAATTTTTTATTTATATACTTTTTAATGGAGGAAGAGCAATGTATAACAAGGTTGACACTACACTCAATTTTGTGGAGAGAGAAAAGAAAATCGGCAAGTTCTGGCGCGAAAACAACATCTTTGAAAAAAGTATTGAAAACCGCGCACAGTGCGAGAGCTATACTTTCTACGACGGACCTCCCACGGCTAACGGTAAGCCGCATATCGGTCACGTTCTTACCCGCGTAATCAAGGATATGATTCCGAGATACCGCACTATGAAAGGGTATAAGGTTACACGAAAGGCTGGCTGGGATACACACGGACTTCCTGTTGAACTGGAGGTTGAGAAGCTCCTCGGTCTTGACGGAAAGGAGCAGATTGAACAGTACGGACTTGAGCCGTTTATTGCCAAGTGTAAGGAAAGCGTATGGAAATACAAGGGTATGTGGGAGGATTTCTCACAGACAGTGGGCTTCTGGGCTGATATGGATGACCCGTATGTAACATACGAAAATGACTTTATCGAATCTGAGTGGTGGGCACTTAAGCAGATTTGGGACAAAGGACTTTTGTACAAGGGATTTAAGATTGTACCCTACTGCCCCCGCTGCGGAACACCTCTGTCCTCACACGAGGTTGCACAGGGGTATAAGGCCGTTAAGGAACGCAGTGCAGTAGTTCGTTTCAAGGTTGTGGGTGAGGACGCTTACTTCCTCGCATGGACAACTACTCCATGGACACTTCCCTCAAATGTTGCGCTCTGTGTAAACCCTGACGATACCTATTGTAAGGTTAAGGCTGCTGACGGATATACTTACTATATGGCAGAGGCACTTTTGGATAAGGTTCTGGGCAGACTTGCAACTGAAGAAAAGCCTGCTTACGAAATCATTGAAACCTATAAGGGTACAGACCTTGAGCATAAGGAATACGAGCCTCTTTTTGACTGTGTAAAGCCTATCTGCGAAAAGCAGAAGAAAAAGGGACACTTTGTAACCTGTGATTCCTACGTTACCATGTCTGACGGTACAGGTATAGTTCATATTGCACCTGCTTTCGGTGAGGATGATGCACAGGTCGGCAGAAAGTATGACCTTCCGTTTGTTCAGCTTGTTGACGCGGCAGGTAATATGTCGGAGGAAACACCCTTTGCAGGCCTTTTTGTAAAGGATGCCGACCCCAAGGTTTTAGTTGACCTTGACAGCCGCGGACTCCTTTTCGATGCACCTAAGTTTGAGCATGACTATCCTTTCTGCTGGAGATGTGACACACCGCTTATCTATTATGCGAGAGAGTCATGGTTTATCAAGATGACAGAGGTTCGCGAGGACCTTATCCGTAATAACGAAACTATTAACTGGATTCCTGAAACAATCGGTAAGGGCCGCTTTGGCGACTGGCTGAAAAACGTTCAGGATTGGGGCGTAAGCCGTGACCGTTATTGGGGAACACCGCTTAATATCTGGATTTGTGAATGTGGACATCAGCACTCAATAGGTTCTATCGAGGAGCTTCGCTCTATGAGTGACAACTGCCCCGAGGAGATTGAGCTTCACCGCCCATATATCGATGCAGTTACGATTAAGTGCCCCGAGTGCGGAAAGGAAATGCACCGTACAAAAGAGGTTATCGACTGTTGGTTTGACTCCGGTGCAATGCCCTTTGCACAGTGGCACTACCCCTTTGAAAATAAAGAAATTTTCGAGGAGAATTTCCCTGCAAACTTTATCAGCGAGGCTGTTGACCAGACACGCGGATGGTTCTACTCACTGCTTGCAATTTCAACATTGATTTTCAATAAAGCACCCTACAAAAACGTAATCGTTCTGGGTCATGTTCAGGACGAAAATGGTCAGAAGATGAGTAAATCAAAGGGCAATGCAGTTGACCCCTTTGACGCACTGGAAAAGCACGGCGCAGACGCTATCCGCTGGTACTTCTATGTTAACAGCGCTCCGTGGCTTCCCAACCGTTTCCATGACGGTGCGGTAAGCGAGGGACAGCGTAAGTTTATGGGTACACTGTGGAACACATACGCATTCTTCGTTCTTTATGCAAATATTGACGAGTTTGATGCTACTAAGTACACACTGGACTATGACAAGCTTTCCGTTATGGATAAGTGGCTCATTTCAAAGCTTAACACACTTATTAAAACAGTTGACAATTACCTTGCAGATTACAAGATTACGGAAAGTGCCCGCGTTATTCAGGAGTTTACCGACGAGTTGAGTAACTGGTATGTACGCCGCAGCCGTGAGCGCTTCTGGGGTAAGGAAATGACTCAGGATAAGATTAACGCATATATGACACTTTATACTGCACTTGTTACTCTTGCCAAGGTTACTGCCCCCATGATTCCTTTCATGGCAGAGGAAATTTACAGAAACCTTGTTTGCAGTATCGACAGCGCGGCACCTATCAGCGTGCATCTGTGTGACTATCCTGTGTATGACGAAAGTAAGATTGACGCAAACCTTGAAAAAGCGATGGAGGAGGTTCTTGACATCGTTGTTCTGGGCAGAGCAGCGAGAAATGCTTCAGGAATTAAAAACCGTCAGCCTATCGGTAAGATGTATGTAAAGGCGGACAGCTCACTTGATAGCTTCTATACTGAAATCATTGCAGACGAGCTTAATGTAAAAGAGGTAGAATTTACAGATAATGTACGTGAATGTACGACCTATAGCTTTAAGCCGCAGCTTAAGACCGTAGGACCGAAATACGGCAAGTTCCTTGGCGGCATAAAGGACTACCTGGCGCAGATTGACGGTAATAAGGCTATGGATGAGCTTGAAACCACAGGCGCAATTAAGTTTGAAGTAAACGGTGAAACAATCTCCCTTGAAAAGGAAGATTTGCTTATCGAAGCAGCACAGGTTGAGGGCTTTGCATCAGAGAGCGATTTCGGAATTACAGTTGTTCTTGATACACGTCTTTCAGATGAGCTTATTGAGGAGGGCTTTGTCCGCGAAATTATCAGTAAGCTGCAGACCATGCGTAAGGACAGTGGATTTGAGGTTATGGACAATATCCATGTCTATGCTTGCGGTAACGAAAAAATTGCCGCTATCATGGAAAGAAACGCTGAAGAAATCAAGGGTGACGTTCTTGCTCTTTCAATCAGTTTTGATAAGAACT
Organism: Oscillospiraceae bacterium; assembly: GCA_015069065.1. GTDB lineage: Bacteria > Bacillota > Clostridia > UMGS1883 > UMGS1883 > UMGS1883. Next base: position 3,888 of record SVJI01000078.1, read on the forward strand.
GTGACAATTCAAAGGAATGGAATATTAACGGAGAGAAAGTATATCTCGGTGTAGAAAAAGCATAAAACAAAGGCGGGTTGCAGTACTGCAACCCGCTTTGTTTTATGCAAAAAGGGGATGTTTAAAAAGTCCAGACTTTTTAAACATCCCCTTTTCTACTTTATACCCAGTATTTCTTTTGTCCTTTTAATATCCTCTGCCGTCGGGGTGGGAACATCCTCCAGTTTGTATTTTATACCGAGTTTTTCCCACTTAAAAAGTCCCAGTGTGTGGTAGGGGAGAATCTCCACTTTTTCAACCGTTTTAAGCGACTGTATAAAATCGCGTAATCTGCCCAAACTTTCCTCATTGTCTGTAACCGTGGGAACAAGCACATGCCTTATCCACATGGGAATATTTTTGTCGGATAAATACTGCGCCATTTGTATTATATTGGAGTTATCAAACCCTGTCAGATTTTTGTGCTTTTCACTGTCAAACTCCTTTAAATCAAGAAGTACAAGGTCAGTATATTTAAGGAGTTCATCAAATTTTTTCAGAAATTCCTTATCCGTGGAAAATGGCTGCCCCGATGTGTCTATCGCAGTATGAACGTTATGCTCCTTAAGCAACTTAAAAAACTCCGTCACAAATTCAATTTGCAGCAAAGGCTCTCCGCCGCTTACCGTAACGCCACCATTTTTCAGGTCTTTTCCCCAGTAGGTACGGTATTTCCATGCTTTTTCAAATAACTCCTGCGGTGTATAAGACTCTCCGTCCTTTGACCATGTTTCGGGATTGTGGCAATATTTACAGCGCATATTGCACCCCTGCATAAATGCGACAAACCTTACTCCCGGTCCGTCGACAGAGCCGAAGCTTTCTATGGAGTGGATAATTCCTTTATATCTGTCCATGGCAAGTACGTGCGATAACGTCGCGCTGCTGCTCCTCTGTCAGGTCGATGAACTTAACCGCGTAGCCTGAAACTCTGATGGTGAAGTTAGCATACTCTTCCTTTTCGGGATGCTCCATAGCATCTATGAGCTTTTCAACACCGAATACATTTACATTCAGGTGGTGAGCGCCCTGGTCAAAATAACCGTCCATTATCTGGACAAGATTTCTTGACATTTCGTCCTCGTCATGTCCCAATGCTTCGGGATTTATCGTCTGTGTGTTTGAAATTCCGTCAAGCGCCCAGTGATACGGAAGCTTTGCCACGGAGTTAAGAGATGCCAGAAGACCGTTCTTTTCCGCACCGTAGCTGGGGTTAGCACCGGGGGAAAGGGGTTCTCCTGCGCGTCTGCCGTCAGGCATGTTGCCTGTTGCCTTACCATATACTACGTTAGATGTAATCGTAAGAATAGATGTTGTAGGCTCGGAATCGCGGTATGTGTGGTAGCGCTTAATCGCGTCGAGGAATGTTTTAAGCAGCCATACAGCGATATCGTCTGCACGGTCATCATCGTTGCCGTAGCGGGGGAAATCACCCTCTGTTTCAAAGTCAACGGCAATACCACTCTCGTCACGAATTACCTTAACCTTTGCATATTTAATGGCACTGAGTGAGTCAACCACATGGGAGAAACCTGCAATACCAGTTGCGAAAGTGCGGCGTACATCCGTGTCGATAAGTGCCATTTCAGCCGCTTCGTAGAAATATTTATCATGCATATATTGAATGACATTGAGCGTATTTACATACAGTCCTGCCAGCCAATCAATCATCGCCAGATACTTCTTGATTACCTCGTCATAATCGAGATATTCACTTGTAATCGGTACAAATGCGGGGCCTACCTGTTCGCGTGTCTTTATATCGACACCGCCGTTAATAGCATAAAGCAGACACTTAGCCAGATTTGCCCTCGCCCCGAAGAACTGCATTTCCTTACCTGTCTGTGTTGCGGATACGCAGCAGCAGATGGAGTAATCGTCACCCCATACAGGGCGCATTACGTCGTCGTTTTCGTACTGGATAGAGCTTGTACGGATGGAAATTTCCGCAGCATACTTTTTGAAGTTTTCGGGAAGCGCGCTTGAATAAAGAACCGTCAGATTAGGCTCGGGAGAGGGTCCCATATTCTCAAGTGTGCGCAGGAAACGGTAGTCTGTTTTCGTAACCATGCTGCGCCCGTCCATGCCCAGACCTGCAACCTCCAGTGTAGCCCACACAGGGTCCCCGCTGAAAAGCTGATTGTATGAGGGAACACGCGCAAATTTAACCATGCGGAACTTCATAACCATATGGTCGATAAGCTCCTGTGCCTGTGTTTCTGTCAGAATTCCTCTGTCCATATCTCTCTTGATGTAGATATCGAGGAATGTGGATATACGTCCAACGCTCATTGCAGCGCCGTTTTGTGTCTTAATCGCCGCCAGATAACCAAAGTAAAGCCACTGTGCAGCCTCATGTGCGTTTGTGGCAGGCTTTGAAATATCATAGCCGTAAATTTGTGCCATTGCTTTCATATCGTGAAGTGCCTTAATCTGGAGAGCCACTTCCTCGCGCAGACGGATTTTGTCGTCACGCATATCACCGCTACCGTTGTTTTCAAGGTCGCGGAGCTTATCTTCGATAAGAGCATCGACACCGTAAAGTGCAACACGGCGGTAATCTCCCACGATTCTTCCTCTGCCGTAGGAGTCGGGGAGACCTGTAATTATCTTATTATGTCTTGCTTTTTTCATTTCGGGGGTATATACATCAAAAACACCCTCGTTATGTGTACGGCAGTATTTTGTAAAAATTTTATGAAGCTCGGGGTCGGGGGTATAGCCGTTTGTCTCACACGCTTTTTCGGCCATCTTAATTCCGCCAAAGGGCATGAATGCACGCTTAAGCGGCTTGTCCGTCTGCAGACCAACGATTTTTTCAAGCTCCTTGGTATCTTCTCCGATGTAGCCTGCACCGTAGGCTGTCAGCGAGGATACGACAGAGGTTTCCATGTCCAGAACACCGCCCTTGGCACGTTCCTCCTTCTGCAGTCCCTGCAGAATTCCCCATAACTTATCAGTAGCCTCTGTAGCACCTGAA
>SVJI01000079.1 GCA_015069065.1 Oscillospiraceae bacterium
GTCCCTTTCCGAAGCGGAGAGAGAATCGCATCCTGCAAGGTTCTGTCTGGTTGAGATTGAAAACATCCATGACGATGTACTGGAGTTTGAGCCTATACATAGAGTGGTGTTTGGCATAGATGACGAGCAGGCATTTACGCAAAAGCTTTTAAAAGACCTCGACTGTACAACTGAAAACAAGGGCGGTCAGGAAATTGTCCTCGTAACAAACGGAAACGAAGAAAAGCTTTATATGAATAATACTTCAAGCCCTATTGCAGTGGGAACATTGCAGAAATATCTTGACACACTCTCCTGTGAGGTTGACTATATTCATGGAGCGGATGTCGTGGCGTCTCTTTCAAAAAAGGACGGCAGCATAGGCTTCCTTCTCCCCAAGCCTGACAAGGGCAGCCTGTTTGAAACGGTTATCAAGGACGGGGCACTTCCCCGAAAGACATTCTCCATGGGAGAGGCTAATGAAAAACGCTATTACATGGAAGCGAAAAAAATAAAATAAAAAGTAATAAAAAGAGAGAAAGCAGCGGCAAAACAGAGGTAATTTGTCACTGCTTTCTCTTATTTTTACAGAAAATTTCTGAAGTTATTACGAAAATTATATATGGACAGGCATAAAATCACCGACTCTCCGTAAAATGTAACAAAACAACAAAAAGTAAAAACCCCTATATATTGGGGTTTTAAAATTTAATAACCACAAATAATTAAAAAAGTGTTACAAAGTTATAACAAAAACCGCAAAAAAGCTTGACAAACGTCGTATTGTTGTTTATAATGATTCACGGTAAAGGACGTGATTTTAATGTTTTTGAACAGAAAGATTAAGACGACTGTCGCCTTGGTAAGCGCAGTCGCTTCAATACTTGTTAATACAGTTACATCGGTGGCAGCGTCATACGGATACAGCAGTGTTGACGATATCAGGGCGAAGGCACTGGGTCAGTATTTATCGGCAAACACCATTATATCCATGGCAGATACTAAGCTCCCCATAGTAGACAAGATTGAAGATATGGTATCAGACGATGTGCTGGTTGCTTTCGGTGAGGTTGAGGAAACCGAGGAAGTCAGCTACAACACAGTAAAAAGACTTAATTCCTCTCTTGAGGCAGGTTCAATTGTAACCGTGCGTGAGGGTGAAAACGGCGAAAAGAACGTAAGATACAGAGTTAAGTATGAAAACGGCGAAGAAGTTTCCAGAGAGACAGTTGGCGAATATGTCACAAAAGCACCTGTGGATAAGGTTGTTGAGTACGGCAGCAAAAATGCATCTGCAAACTCACCTGTAAATACAGGAAAGCTTGATTATAAGTACGTTTTAACCTGTAATGCAACAGCATATGATATGTCTGCCGAGGAAAACGGCGGTTATGCAGGTCAGACAGCGACAGGCGTACCGCTTGACAAGGGCGTTATAGCAGTTGACCCCAGAGTTATTCCGCTGGGTTCCAGAGTTTATATCGAGGCACTGGACGGAAGCTGGAGCTACGGATATGCAGTTGCTGCTGATACAGGCGGAGCAATCAAGGGTAACAGAGTAGACCTTTGCTACAGAACAAGGTCTGAATGTATCCAGTTCGGCAGAAGACCCTGCAGAGTATATGTGTTAAACTAAATCATAAGAACATGCATCACCTCATACATTTATGTATGGGGTGATTTTTTATGAAGGATGCCGCGTACTTATTGAAAAATACACTTTTACTGGCAGGTAGTAGCATAATACTGAGGTTGTGCGCGCTTTGCTTCCAGGCATACCTTGCGGCAAAGGTTGGTTCAGAGCAGCTTGGTATTTTCGGAATAATATCGTCTGTGGGTATTGTTTTTGCTACCATAAGTATATCGGGGGTGCGCTTTGGCGTAACCAGACTTGCCTCGGAGGCAGTCAGCAGCGGCAACAAATATCCCTATGCCCTTATGCGGTGCGCATTTTTGTATGCCGGCTTCTTCGGCATGGCGGCAGGGGGCATAATGTACTTCGCCGCCCCTGTTATTTCAAGATATTGGGTTATGAACACCTCGGTGTCGGGTGCTATCAGAATTATGGCACTTTCCATGCCGCTTATTGCCTTTGGCGCAGCGGCAGAGGGGTATTTTACAGCAAAGCAGAAGATTTTCCGTCTGGTGGTGACGGAGCTTATGGCACAGCTTTTGCGCATGGGCTTTGTAGCGGTATGCTTTAAGGCATATCTTCATGACAAGGCATCGTCCGCACGGATTCTGGCTGGCGGCTCTCTCGTAGGGGAATCGGTGCTTGCTTTGGGTATGCTGGTGATGTATGTTTTTGAAAGCCGTGCCGGCAGGGAGAGAATTTCCGATAAAGGAAATATGGGCCGTCTTGTAAAAACATCCTTCCCCCTTGCGGTCAGTGCCTATATGCGTACAGGTCTTTCTTCACTCGGGCAGATTATTATTCCGCGCGGACTGCGCAGCGCGGGCATGGGTGCAGCGAGTGCCTTTTCTACATATGGTGTAATTACACAGATGTCCATGCCTGTTATAATGTTTCCTGCCGCACTGCTTAGCGCTCTGGGGGAGATTTTAGTACCGCGCCTTACAGGGGCGCAGGTCATGGGGCATAAAATAGGCATCAGCTATATCGTAAACCGCGCACTGCGCATAGGGGTAATTTTCAGCTTCGGTGTGGCGGGGGCGATGATGTTTTATTCTCAAATGTTGGGGGAGGCTATATATAACAGCGTGGAGGCAGGGTTTTATATTAAAATCTTCGCGCCGATTATCCCCATCATATACATAGACTGTGTTACTGACGGCTGCCTGAAAGGCCTCGACCAGCAGCTTCATTCCATGATGTATAACGTCATGGAGGGTGCATTGAATGTGGTTTTACTCCTTATTCTCCTGCCGCGGACTGCCATTATGGGTTACATTGCCGTTATGTATATTAAGGAGATTTTTAATGCGCTGCTCAGTCTGCGCCGATTATCTATGGTGACGGCGGTGGATAGCGGGGTTAAGACCATGATTTGCGTTGCACTGGCAGTATGCGGTGCGTATATGTGTACAAATCTTACCGTGCCGCAGGCAGGGCTTGTTTCAAGTCTGGTTTTTTATACAGGGTTTTATGTGGCGTTATTATATATTTTAAGTGCCGTTACCCGCGACGATTTAAAATGGGCAGTATCACTCATGAATCCCAAAAAAATATGAGAAAAACACATCTGTGGTGTTGACAAAATGCGAGCAGGGCGGTAAAATTATATAATGATATATTTTTTGAAGGGAAACGGCTTATATGAAAGGCTTAATTTTACCACAGGATTATAAGGCAAAGCTTACACTGCGCGAAACCCAGCGTGCAATAAAAATAGTTAAGGATAATTTTCAGCGTATGCTTGCAGCGGAGCTGAATCTCGACAGAGTAACCGCACCGCTGATAGTTTCCAAGGACAGCGGAATCAATGACGACCTTAACGGCGTTGAGCGTAAGGTTGAGTTTGATATGAAAGAGAGCGGAGGAATCGCGGAGATTGTGCAGTCCCTTGCAAAGTGGAAGCGCATGGCGCTCTATCGCTACGGATATGCCCCAGGTGAGGGTATTTATACGGACATGAATGCAGTCCGCCGTGACGATCAGGTTGATAACGTACATTCCCTGTTTGTTGACCAGTGGGATTGGGAAAAAGTAATCAGCCCCGAGGAGCGGAATATAGAATTTCTGAAAGACACAGTCAGAAAGATTGTCAAAGCAGCGGCAGATACACAGAATGCACTTTGTCTGTCTTTCCCCTGTCTTAATAAGACTATTGAGCGTGAGGTGTTCTTTGTTACCTCGCAGGAGCTGGAGGATATGTACCCCACTCTCAGCGGAAAGGAAAGGGAGGATGCCGTTACGCGCGAGCATAAGACCGTGTTCCTTATGCAGATTGGGCAGAACCTCAGAAGCGGTCAGCCTCATGACGGCAGAGCCCCTGATTACGATGACTGGTCTCTTAACGGTGATATCTTAGTCTGGAACGACGTTCTGGGACGTAGTCTCGAGCTTTCTTCCATGGGCATCCGCGTAGACAAGAATGTTTTGCGCGCTCAGCTGGAGCAGCGCGGCGCTCTGGACAGAATGAAGTTTGATTATCACAAAATGATTTGTGACGAAACTCTCCCGCTTACCATAGGCGGTGGTGTGGGACAGTCCAGACTCTGTATGCAGATGCTTGAACGTGCGCATATCGGAGAGGTACAGGTTTCCGTATGGCCTGAACAAATGCGTCAGCAGTGTATGGAAAATGGCATATTCCTCTTATAAGTTTATAATGAAAAAATGCTGCGGCAAATGATAAATTCATTATGCTGCAGCTATTTTTTTGCCTATATTGATAAAAATGCCTAAAAAGAATAAATTAGACCGCTTTCCTTTGTGCAAAATGCCGAAAGAAAAAATAAAATATTGTATATTCTACGGATATATATATATGTACATTTATAGTAAAATTATACTACGGAGGCACTCTTCGTATATTTACAAAAAACGAAGCGAATCCCCCGCAATTGCGGGCGAGTAAAACGGAATGCCAACACCCGTTTTATATCTTCGTAGAAAGGCGGTTATGGAAATGAATGTATTTAGTGGAGAAAACATCAGAAATGTAGTAGTGTTGGGACACGGCGGAGCAGGAAAGACATCGCTTGTAGAAGCGATATTACATAAAGCAGGCGCGTCTGACAGATTTGGTAAGATTGCTGACGGTACTACTGTGAGCGATTATGATGCAGAAGAAATCAAGAGAAAGATTTCTGTTAATCTTTCCATGGCGCCTTGCGTATGGCATACACCTAAAATTTCTGATTCAAAGCTTAATATGATTGACACCCCCGGTTATTTTGATTTCGTGGGTGAAGCTTTGGGCGGTATCCGTGCAGCGGAAAGTGCCTTGATTGTTGTCAATGCGAAAAGCGGTGTACAGGTTGGCACGGAGAATGCGTGGAATTATGCCACCGAGCGCGGCATGGCTCGTATGATGTTCATAAACTTTATGGATGATGAAAACGCCGACTTTGATAAAGTTGTGGCGCAGATTCATGAAAAGTTCGGCGCAAGTGCCGCAGTTTTCAGAATCCCGATTAAAGAGGGTAAGGATATCAAGGGTTATGTCAATGTCGTAAGCGGTAAGGCATATACCGTTGAAAATGATGTTGAAACAGAAATTCCGATTCCTGACAATATGAAGGAATCCTACGACAAATACCACGATGCACTTGTTGAGGCGGTAGCTCTTACAAGTGACGAGCTTTTGGAAAGGTATTTTGCAGGGGACGTTATTACGGACGATGAGATGCGCTCCGTGCTTAAGGGCAGTGTAAAGCGCGGTCAGGTAGTTCCTGTTTACGGCGGCTTCTGCACGGGCAAAACATTTGCCGTGCGTTCACTGATGGATGCTATGCTTAAGTATCTGCCCTCTCCTGTAGAGGCAGAGACTCTGCCGGCATGTGACAGTGCGGCAGCACTGGGTGCCGTTGTATTTAAAACTCTGGCAGATTCATACGGAAAGATTTCTCTTATAAGAGTTATGAGCGGCTCGCTCAAGGCTGATTCTACCGTATATAACGCAACAAAGGATGTTAACGAAAGAATCGGTAAGCTTTATGTCCTCCGCGGCAAAAAGCAGATTGAAGTTCCCGAAATTAAAGCTGGCGATATCGGCGCCGCTACAAAGCTTTCATATACACTTACAGGTGACACGCTCGCAAAACAGGGCGGGGAAAAGCTTGACGGCATAGAACTTCCTCAGCCTGCGATAACGATGGCAGTTGTTCCACAGGCAAAGGGTGACGAGGAGAAAATCAGTGCCGGTCTTAATAAGCTCCGTGAGGAGGACCCCACATTCTCCATTGGTAATAATAAAGAAACAAAGGAAATGACAATTTCCGGTACAGGTGAGTTGCATTTGGATGTAATCACCAGTAAGCTCAAGACAAAGTTTGGTGTATCTGTTGACCTTACAGTTCCAAAGATAGCGTACCGTGAAACTATTCGTAAGAGCGTTAAGGTACAGGGCAGACATAAGAAACAGTCAGGCGGTCACGGCCAGTTCGGTGATGTATGGATTGAATTCAGCCACCATGACGGCAGCGAGCTTATCTTTGAGGAAAAGATAGTGGGCGGTGCAGTTCCCAAAAACTATTTCCCTGCTGTTGAAAAGGGACTGCAGGAATCTATTTCAAAAGGTGTTCTGGCAGGATATCCCGTAGTTGGATTAAAGGCTGTTCTGGTTGACGGTTCTTACCATCCTGTTGATTCATCAGAAATGGCATTCAAGGTTGCAGCGTCTATCGCATACAAGGACGGTCTTACTCAGGCAAGCCCTGTTCTTCTTGAACCCATTGGCCATCTGGAGGTTGTTATGCCTGAAGAGTTGATGGGCGACATTATCGGTGATATCAATAAACGCCGCGGCAGAATACTGGGAATGAATCCTATCGGTGACGGTAAGGGCGAGGTTATTGCAGAAGTGCCTGAGGCAGAAATGTGTAAGTATGCTACAGACCTTCGCAGTATGACTCGTGCGCGCGGAAAGTTTACGTTCAGCTTTGAACGCTACGAGGAAGTTCCCGAAAACATAGCACAGAAAGTTATCGAGGCAGCAAAGGCATAATTTGATTTATAAGTACAGGGACACTCCGTACGGAGTGTCCCTGTTTTTTTCTATTAAAATTTTTCAAAAAAGGTGTTGACAAATGTCTTAATTTGTAGTAACATACATAACGTTGTCGCAAAAAGCAGCATAGGGAAAAGACATCGTCAAAAGCATCGTCAAAAAAACTTAAAAAAGTTTAAAAAAGGTGTTGACAAAGAAGAAAAAGCGATGTATAATAAACAAGCTCGCTTGAAAAAGCATGGCGTATGGAACCTTGAA
>SVJI01000080.1 GCA_015069065.1 Oscillospiraceae bacterium
TTTTTCCCCGGAAAGGTTTATAAAACCATAATTCCTCGTAATGTAAGAATAAGTGAGGCGCCGGGATTCGGCAGACCTGTTATCCATTATGATGCTTCTTCCCGCGGAGCGGAGGCATATATGGATTTAGCGGCAGAGGTTATAAAAAATATAGACGAAGAAACACAGCAGGAGGGTTAATATGAAAAGAGTTTTAGGACAGGGACTTGATGCTCTTTTTGCGAGGACAGATATAAATGAAGAAAAAACCTCCACCGATGAAAAAGGAGAGGTAAGAATAATAAAAACCAGCCTTATTGAACCGCGAAAGGATCAGCCCAGAAAAAATTTTGACAGAGAACAGCTGCAGGCGCTGGCAAACTCAATTTCGGAGCATGGGATAATTCAGCCGATTATCGTGGTAGAGGGAGAAAACGGATATTACAGTATAATCGCAGGCGAGCGCAGATGGCGTGCTGCAAAACTGGCGGGGCTTACACAGATTCCTGCTATTGTAAGAACGTATGACGAAATGCAGATTGCAGAGGTTGCACTCATTGAAAATCTGCAGAGAGAGGACCTTAACCCCATAGAAGAGGCACTTGGCTATAAAACGCTGATGGAGCGTTTTTCCATGACTCAGGATAAAGTGAGTGAGAGAGTCGGAAAAAGTCGCAGTAACGTGGCGAACATGCTGAGACTTCTTTCTCTTGAGGATGAAATTAAGGACATGCTATCTCAAAACAGGCTTTCCATGGGACATGCGAGGGCACTGCTTTCACTGCCGGCAGGAAGTAAAAGAGTACAGGCGGCAGAAAAAATTGTCAGTGAGGGGCTTAATGTCCGTCAGGTAGAGGCTTTGGGAAAAGAGCTATCTGTACCGGAGAAAAAAACAAGAACCCCGAAAGAAAGTGTATATCCTGACGTAGAGCGCACTCTTTCTGAAAAGTATGGCACAAAGGTGCGTATAAAAGGAAACCGTAAGGGTAAGATTGAAATTGAATTTTATTCCGTAGCAGACCTTACCCGAATAGTGGATATTTTGAATTAAAATTGCCTTAACCACCGAAAAATTATCCTATGATTAAGGCGTTGTATAAAGAGACAATTGAAAGGAAGTTTTAAAATGTTAGACCTTAAACTTATAAGAGGAGAAACCGAAAAAGTAAAGGCTGCTCTTGGCAGAAGAAAAGAAAACGTTGATATTGATGCTGTTATCGCACTTGATGATAAGAGAAGAGCGCTTCTTGTAGAGGCGGAGGGCCTCAAGGCAAAACAGAATGAGGTTACAAAGCAAATTCCCGTGATGAAAAAAGAGGGTAAAGATACCACAGAGGTATTTGCGCAGATGAAAGAAATCTCTGAAAAGGTTAAGGAGCTTGATGCGGCAATCAGAGATGTAGAGGACGAGCTTAACCGCATGATGCTGACTATACCCAACATTCCCGATGAATCAGTACCCGACGGCGATACGGATGAAGATAACATAGAAATCAGAAAATTCGGAGAACCCAAAAACTTTGGCTTTGAACCTAAAGCACACTGGGATTTGGGTAAAGATTTAGGCATTATAGATGCAGATACTGCTGCAAAAATAACAGGAACACGATTTACGGTTTATAAAGATCTGGGTGCCAGACTTGAAAGAGCCGTTATAAACTACTACCTTGACACGCATACTGAAAAACACGGATATACAGAGGTTTTCCCTCCCTTTATGGTGCATAGAAACTCTATGGTTGGAACAGGACAGCTTCCAAAGTTTGAGGAGGATGCCTTCAAAGTGGCAGGAACTGATTACTTCCTTGTTCCTACGGCAGAAGTTCCTGTAACAAACATGTATCGCGAGCAGATTCTCGATGGAAGCGAGCTTCCTATTAAGCACGTGGCATATACCGCTTGCTTCCGTGCGGAGGCAGGAAGCGCAGGCAGAGATACAAGAGGACTTATCAGACAACATCAGTTTAACAAGGTAGAGCTCGTTAAGTTTACAAAGCCTGAGCAGTCTTACGAGGAGCTTGAGAAGCTGACAAACGATGCGGAAAGAGTGCTTCAGGGCTTAGGACTCCCCTACAGAGTCGTAAGAATCTGTATAGGAGATTTGGGCTTTACTGCAGCAAAGAAATACGATATAGAGGTATGGATGCCCTCCTACAACAGATATGTTGAGATATCCTCCTGCAGTAATTTTGAGGATTTCCAGGCAAGGAGAGCAAATATAAAGTATAAGGACGGACAGGGAAGCAAAGCCCAGTTTGTTCATACTCTTAACGGTAGCGGCGTGGCTGTAGGAAGAACCGTAGCGGCAATTATTGAAAATTACCAGAATGAGGACGGCAGTATTACAGTGCCGGAGGCATTGGTTCCTTATATGGGCGGTAAGACAGTAATAAAATAAATAAGAAGCTCCCTTAAGGGAGCTTCTTATTTATTTTACGCTCCAGACGTGGCGGAAGTACCTCACAGGCATATTTTGCTTCTGTAGCTTGGTATTGGTTCGTTCTTTTATAGAAATCGAGTCAAAAAACGCCTGCCAAAGCTTTTCGATATCCTCCTCCCTGCCGCTTTTTTGGGGCGGAGCAAGCCCCTCGGCAGAGGAGATATACCACTCCTTTGCATTATAGACCCCGCACAGGTCGTGTGTTATATCGTGCAGCACAAAGGGTATTATTTGAAGCCTCTTTATAAAAAACGGCATTAAAACAGGCAGAATATTATTGTTGGGTGCAATTTTCCCATACTGTACGCCCCATTTCATCACGGAGAATCTTGTGAACTGTCTGAAACGCTCTGTTTCACGTGAAACATTTTCAGCAATTTTGAATGCAGAGGAAACGGTTTCGTCAGAAAGAGAAGAATTGGTTATCTCCCCATTTTTAAAAGCCAGCATCATATATTTATATATAATGATATCCTTTTCGGGATGATTGCTCAAAAAAACATAGTAAAGTCTGCGCAGACCAAACGCCCCGATTTTTTTGAAAAGCGCGTCATAAACACGTCGGGAATGGTTTTTATTTGTTTTTATATCAACGTAGCGGGTGTTAAATGAAAATTGGAGATTTTTCTCCACGCCTATCCCAAAGGGCGTTGTGCGTGAATAAACGGCTGTATATATAACGGAAAGTAAGCCGTCAAAGCTTCCGTCATAGGTGTAAAACACGCCGGAATCATCCAAAACAGAAGAAAACTCCATGGTTAACACCATCCTTTCAATGCTTTAAAATTGTCCGCTTGCAGCAGTGATGCGTTCTGCGATGGGTGGTATAAGGAAGTCAAAGCCGTCAAAAAAGGAAAGCTGCTGTGCCTTTTGTACAGAGGGAAGCATAGCACTGCCCTGTACAAGCGAGTCATATATGAATTTGTGTCCCATTTTAAGCGAGGGATACATATATTTCCCCTTACACGTAATAAAGTAGGCGGCTCGTTTCAAAACTACCCTTAGCTTTTTTAAATCCTCGAAATCAAGAGTAGCAGCTCTGCGTGCAACAACAATGCGTTTTGCACACACAACACCTATTCCCGGAACGCGGAGAAGCATTTCGTACGGTGCAGTATTGATTTCTACAGGGAAAAGGTGCAAATTTTTCATTGCCCAGTTGCTTTTGGGGTCGAGCAAGGGGTCAAAGCTCTCTCCCTCTCCTAGAATTTCATCCGCGTGAAATCCGTAAAACCTTAGAAGCCAGTCTGCCTGATAAAGCCTGTGTTCTCTCAGCAAAGGCGGTGACACATCCTTTGGCAGTGCAGGGTGATTGCCTACGGGAATATATGCGGAGAAAAACACTCTTTTCAGGGAATATTTATTGTAAAGCGCTTCTGTAAGGCTTAAAATATGCCTGTCGCTGTCATTTGTAGCGCCTATTATCATCTGCGTGCTTTGACCTGCGGGGACAAAATGAAGCTTCCTCTTCGTGGTAAGTGATGCATCCTTAATCTCGGTGATTGTATTTCTTATCAGCTTCATGGGCGCAAGCACCGATTCCCTCGTTTTTTGGGGAGCAAGCAGCTTTAGTCCGCTCTCACTGGGAAGCTCGATGTTGACGCTCATTCTATCTGCCAGAAAACCCATTTCGCGCAAAAGTGCGTCCGAGGCTCCCGGAATCCCCTTAACATGAATGTATCCGTTAAATCCGTATTCAAAACGAAGTATTTTCAATGTTTTGAGAAGAAGCTCGGCTGTATAGTCAGGAGATTTTATGATACCACTGCTTAGGAATAAGCCCTCAATATAGTTTCTCCTGTAAAAATCAATGCACAGCTCTGCAAGCTCTCTCGGGGTAAATGAAGCTCTGGGAATATCGTTGGAGACTCTGTTGTAACAATATTTGCAATCGTTAATACAGTAATTTGTAAAAAGCACTTTTAAAAGGGAGATGCATCTGCCGTCTGCGCTGAACGCGTGGCAACAGCCCGCCGCGGTGGGTGCGCCGATGCCTCCGTAGTTTACAGTGCGCTCGCTGCCGCTGGACGAACAGGAGGCATCATACTTCGCACTGTCTGCAAGAATCTCCAGTTTTTTTATAAGTTCCATACATACTTCCCTCCCGACAGAGAAAAGTATATCATAAAAAAATATAAAATGCAAACATTTGTTCGCATTTTATTGTGGAAAAATCAGGGTTTTTATAAAAATTGCAGATATAGGTCCTAAAATAAGACCTGCTATCCCAAAAAGCTTCATCCCTACATAGAGGGAAAAAATTGTGGCAAGAGGGTGGATTCCAAGCTTTTTGCCGATGATTTTCGGCTCGCACAGTTGTCTTACAAGAAGTGCCGTTCCGTATAAGATGAGAAGCCCCCAGCCCAGATTTTTATTCCCCGATAAGAAATTAAACAGTGACATAGGAATCAGAACAGTTCCTGTCCCAAAAATCGGTACAGCATCTACTATTGCAGTGATAAATGCCAGTAAAAAGGCATAATTAACATCCAGAAAGAAAAACCCCGCAAGTAAAACTACAAAAATAATTGTTTCTATAATAAGCTGCGCTTTAAGATACGATACAGTTACGCTGAAAAATGAGCTTTTCATTCGGGAAAAATATTCGCAGGTTTTTCTACCGAAAAAGTTCTGGAAAAAACTAAAAACCTTTTTATCCTCTTTTAAAAGAAAAAAAGTTGTGAAAATAGCTGTAAAAATTGAGATAAACATAGACGGAATATTTTTAACGGCATTTACGACCGCGGTACTCATTTTCAGTATAATCTCCGTCAGCTGAGATTTAAAAGCATCCCAAAAGGAGGAAAAAATCTTAAGAAGTCCCGATTCAATTTCTTTAGGAACGGAGACTTTTTTTATAATTACCGAAAAGTCAGGTACGGCGGTGGTGTAAAAAAGCTCTGCACTTTCTGTAAGGGTGCTTAACTCAGAAAAAATTTTTGTAAAAACTGTCCGTATGATAAAAAAGAGAGCCAGAGAAATAAGAAACAGCGAAATAAATGCGGCTAAAGAGCCGGGTATATTCTTTTTTTGTAATCTTTTATTAAGTGGATTTGCCGCCAGATACAGAAAAAAGCCTACAATAAACGGTAAAAACAGGCGGAAAACATACGGTAGTGCCATAACAAGTATCGCTAAAGGAATAAGGAAAATTATAAGGTCAAGGCACAGGGAGCGTAATGTGCGTAAGGAGATAAGCTTCATAATAATCACCAAATCATAAAAAAATAGAAAGAGTAACAATTTACTCTTTCTATTTTATGAAGCTTTCGTTTATTTATTAAGGAAAATCTGCATAATAGTATAACCGTCTGTAATAACCTCTCCGAATTTACGTGCATCCTCTTCAATAAAACGGTGTCCGGTTGAGTTTTTATCACCCTTTTTATAAATTACACAGGGAACGCTTTCACGGCTGTGCGTTTTTGTGGAAATCGGAGTGGGGTGGTCAGGCATTACCAAAAATGCATAATCCTCACCTGCCTGGTCAAGACGTTCTTTTATGTAGCCGATAACCTTTTCGTCAATAAGTTCAAGACTGCGTGTTTTACCCTCAGCATCGCCCTGGTGTCCACATTCATCGGGGGCCTCCAGATGTACATACACCAAATCTTTTCCGTCCTTTAAAAGTGCATCTGCAGCAGCCTTGGCTTTTCCGTCGAAGTTTGTATGGATATTTCCTGTTGCACCTTCTACGTCAATGCTATCCATACCTGCCAGAATGGCAATACCCTTTATAAGGTCTACTGCACTGACAACAGCTCCTGTTTTATGATACTGTTCGTAAAAATTCTTTAAAGACGGACGAGTGCCCTCGCCCCATATCCACATGGAGGTTGCTGGATTCTTACCCTCTGCGATTCGCTTTTGATTGATTGGGTGATTTTTTAATATTTCCTCACTTTTTTTCATAAGCTCGAGGATTCTTTTATCGGAGGGGAGATAATCTTTGATTTTAAGGTCGGAAATATCATGCGGTGGTGTTAAAACAAAGCTCTCGGGTGCATCTGTCCATACAAACAGATGTCTGTAGCTTACCCCGCCGTAGAAGTGTATATCTCCGCCGCCGAGCTGTTTCTCAATTTCCTCCATAAGTGTACGGCTTTCCTGTGTGCTTATCTCACCCGAGGAATAGTCAAGCATGGTTTTTTCACTGTAGTCCTCTTCGTCAGATAAGGTTACCAGATTAGCGCGGAACGCAGTTTGATTATCTTCAAGCTTAACGCCTATTGATGCGGCCTCGAGCGGAGAGCGACCTGTGTAGCAATCCAGCGGATTGTAGCCCATGACAGAAAGATTTGCCACGTCGCTTCCGGGCTTCAGGGAATCGGGAACAGTTTTTACCAGATACATAGAGCCGTTGGAGGCAAAGTAATCCATGTTGGGTGTATTACTTTTTTCCAGAGGGGTAAGTCCG
>SVJI01000081.1 GCA_015069065.1 Oscillospiraceae bacterium
GCGTGCTTCAAGAGCATAGGGAACCATCAGACCTGTAGCAACGATAGTCGCGTCCTTACCCTCTGCAAGCTGAACTCCCTTACCAATTTCAAATTTATATGTATTTTCGTCATAAATCTGCGGTACAGGAAGTCTGCCGAAACGCAGATAAACAGGACCGTCATACTTAACAGCAGCCTCAACAGCAGCCATTGCCTCAACGTGGTCTGCAGGGTTAAGAATAACCATGCCTGGAATTGTACGCATGATACCGATATCCTCAAGGCACTGATGTGTCGCGCCGTCCTCACCAACGGAGATACCTGCATGTGTAGCACCGATTTTTACGTTGAGGTGGGGATATCCGATAGAGTTACGAATCTGCTCAAAGGCACGTCCTGCCGCAAACATAGCGAAAGAGCTTGCGAAAACAACCTTACCTGTTGTTGCAATACCTGCTGCGGTAGAAAGCATATTGCCCTCTGCAATACCTGTGTTTATAAATCTTTCCGGGAACTTTTTCTTAAAAGTATCTGTCTTTGTTGATTTGGAAAGGTCAGCATCCATAACAACAATATCATATTTTTCGCCAAGCTCTGCGAGAGCCATACCGTAGCTTTCGCGAGTTGCTTTCTTATCACCTATAGCCATAATTCACACAATCCTTTCTTATTCAGCCTCAAGCTCTTTGATAACTGCATCAAGCTCTGCAATTGCCTGCTCATACTGTTCTTTATTCGGAGCACTGCCGTGCCAGCCTGCCTGATTTTCCATGAATGAAACGCCCTTACCCTTAACACACTTTGCAATGATGATGGTGGGCTTACCCTTTACTGTCTTTGCTTCGTCAATTGCATTTCTGATCTGGTCGTAGTCATGTCCGTCAATTGTGATTACATTCCAGTTGAATGCTTCAAACTTTTTGTCAATGGGTGTTGAATTCATAACTTCTCTGATGTCACCATCAATCTGCAGTCCGTTGAAATCGAGGAAAGCTGTAAGATTGTCAAGTTTATAATGTGCCGCAAACATAGCAGCCTCCCAAACCTGACCTTCTTCGATTTCACCATCACCCAAAATTGTATATACACGGTAATCCTTGTTATCAAGCTTTGCACTAAGTGCCATGCCGTTTGCCGCTGAAATACCCTGACCAAGTGAGCCTGTTGACATATCAACACCGGGAACGCCCTTCATATCAGGATGTCCCTGAAGATTTGAATCAGCCTGACGGAAAGTTGCACAATGCTCTGTGGGGAAATAACCTCTCTCAGCCAGCATACCGTAAAGCACAGGCGCACAGTGACCTTTTGAAAGGACAAATCTGTCACGGTCTGCCATTTTCGGATTTTCAGGGTCAATGTTCATCTTTTCAAAGTAAAGCACTGACAGGATATCAGCTATTGAAAGACTTCCACCGGGATGACCCGATGCGGCATTGTAAATACCTGTAATAGCATGCTTTCTTGCCTGATAGGCATGAATTTGTGTTGAATTTTTCATTGTTACTATCACTCCTATATAAAATTAAATTATTTTCATTCGTTAATAACTGCTTTGTACGCAAGGTCAAGAAGATATGAAAGTCTCTCATTTTCACCGGAAAGATAAAGATAACCGACAAGGGTTTCAAATCCTGTTGCCATTCTGTACTCTGTAACATCGGCATTTTTGGGGGTAGTATTGCTCTTTGCATTTCTTCCCCATTTAAGAACTCGCATTTCATCCTCTGTAAGCTCGTTTTCAAGAGCGTACGCACTTACCGACTGGGAATGTGCTTTTACAAAGCTTACTGATTCCTTGTGCATTTGGGTAACATGACGGTTTCCCTTTGCAATCACCTTTGTCCTGATGAAAAGGTCATATACAGTATCGCCGATATATGCAAGTGCCAAAGGACTGTATTCTCTTGGATTTATGTCTTTATTGGTAAAAAGCATTAAAACACCTTACTTTTCCATCTTCCATTTTACTCCGTCGGGGGTATCCTCCAGAACTATTCCCCTCGCCTTAAGGTCTTCACGGATTTTATCCGCAAGCGCCCAGTTCTTATCCTTACGCGCCTGTGTTCTTTCTGCAATCAATGCCTCAATTTCTTCGTCAAGACTTGCCGATTGTGTGTTTTTCAGAAGTCCCAGCACATTTCCAAGCTCTACGATTGTATTCTTTGCAGCAAGCAGTGTTCCCTTGTTGGGAGTCTGCAGACTGTTTGTGTAACGCACAGCCTCAAATATTGCAGAAATCGCATCTGCTGTATTAAGGTCATCCTCCATGGAAGAAATAAATTTATTTCTGTATTCCTCCATAGCCTTTACAACTTCCTCGCTTACCTCGCCCTCGGGAGCATTGTGCATGAGGAAATCAACATTATTTATACAGTTGTAAATTCTTTCAAGACCGTTCTTCGCAGCATCCATAAGCTCGTCACAGAAGTTTATGGGACTTCTGTAATGGGCAGACAGCATGAAGAAACGTATAACCTCATAATCGTATTTTTCAGCAATGTCACGAACGGTAAAGAAGTTTCCAAGTGACTTGCTCATTTTCTCGTTATTTACATTTATAAAGCCGTTATGCAGCCAATAATTTGCAAAGGGTGCGCCGTTGGCACATACGCTCTGTGCAATTTCGTTTTCATGATGCGGGAATATAAGGTCAAATCCACCGCTGTGAATGTCAATTGTATGTCCAAGGTATTTGTTTACCATGGCTGTACACTCAATATGCCAACCCGGTCTGCCTATACCCCAAGGACTTTCCCAACCGATTTCATCCTCGCTCTTACGCTTCTTCCACAAGGCAAAATCCATGGGATGATGCTTTTTATCGTCAAGCTCCTTACGAACACCGCTTTCAAGATCATCAAGCGGCTGATGACTCAGCTTTCCGTAATCCTTGTAGCTTTCAACGGAGAAATATACATCACCCTCAACCTCATAGGCGTGTCCTTTATCAATGAGGGTTTTTACTGTCTCGATGATTGCATCGATATTTTCTGTTGCTCTGGGGTGAACACTTGCCTCTTTGATTCCGAGGGCCTTTGCATCCACAAAGTATTCCTTTATATACTTTTCTGCAATATCGCCTACTGTACAGCCCTCTTCACGCGCCTTATTGATGAGCTTATCATCAACGTCAGTAAAGTTCTGCACAAACTTAACGTCATATCCTCTGTATTCTAAAAATTGTCTGAGGCAGTCAAACACGATAAAGGGACGTGCATTTCCAAGGTGGAAATAATTATAAACAGTCGGACCGCAGGAGTACATCTTAACCTCTCCGGGAACGATTGTTTTAAATTCCTCTTTTGTGCGAGTAAATGTATTATATAATTTCATAAGACACCCTACCTTTCGCTGTCGTCATTATTTTCTAACATTTCTAGTTGTGCGGCAAGCTTATCAATTCTGGCACCAATTCTGCAAAGCTCCTGACTTACAGGGTCGGGGATATGCACCTGATCAAGGTCGCCTACCCTCTTTGTTCCGCGCTTAACTACTCTCGCCGGAACACCTACACACGTACTGTCAGGCTCCACCTCCTGCAACAAGACAGCGTTTGCGGCAATTTTTGAATTGTCACCAACTTTAAACGGGCCGAGAATTTTCGCACCGGCGCCCACCATGACGTTATTTCCCAATGTGGGATGGCGCTTACCTGTTTCCTTACCTGTACCGCCAAGGGTAACTCCCTGATAGATGGTACAGTCGTCACCGATAACAGTAGTTTCACCGATTACAACTCCACAGCCGTGGTCTATAAGAAGTCCCTTACCGATAGTCGCACCGGGATGAATCTCTATCTTGGTAAAAAAGCGCGATATCTGGCTTATAAGTCTGGGGATAAAACGCAGACCGCATTTATAAAGCATGTGCGCAAGTCTATGCATCAGCACAGCATGAAACCCCGGATAAAGCAAGGCAACCTCAAAGACGTTTCTCGCCGCAGGGTCACGTTCAAGTATTGATTTTATATCGTAAGCAGTTCTACCGAATATAACAATCACCCCTTAACTATCTCATTATATAGTATATTACAAAAAAAAACAACTATATTTTTAAGAAAAATACGTACCGCAGTATTTTCAAACACGATTAAATTAAAATTTTTTATTTTTTTCACTAGTTACGTTAATGTAACGTAATATATCAAAAAAAAATATGCTATAATGCCCATATCATAAAAAAGGAGTGTTTTTAATGAATGACGAATTAAAGGTATTTTGTGAAAACGTAAAAATTTTAAGAAAGAGATATGGTTTAACCCAAAAGGAAATGGCTGAAATTTGCAATGTCGGGGTAAGGAGCATAGCTATGCTTGAAAAAGGAATTTTACCTGAAAGATTAAGCGCCTCTATCCTGTTCAGACTGAGTTACTATTTTAAAATTGATATGAAAGACCTTTTTAAACCCATAAGCATAGAATAGCTATCAATTATTTTCTGTATATCTGTTGCTTTTTGAAAATACATATGTTAGAATGTGGTTGCATTATTTAACTTTCATGAAAGGCTATTGATTAGTATGACAAGTATCTCAAAAAAAGACAATATAAAAAACACCATTTTATTCTTAATCGGGCCTATAATCACAGCATTCGGTATAAGCGTTTTTTATCTGCCCAACAAAATAGTAAGCGGCGGAGTTTCAGGTATTTCAACGGTGCTTTACCATCTGGCGAAGATTCCTCCGGGACTTTCATTCGCTGTAATTAACGGTCTTTTTCTTTTGATTTCGATTCGTGTTATAGGCAGGAGCTTTGTTCTTAAAACCTTGGTGGGTGCTGCACTTGTTTCGCTGTTTGTCCAGATATTCTCTTCTTTCCCGCCAATGACAAACGATGTTATTCTGGCATCTATATTCGGTTCGCTGATATACGGCTTTGGTATAGGGCTTACATTTCTGTCAGGCGGTTCAACCGGCGGAACTGATATTCTGGGCAGATTACTGCAGCACTTCTTCCCTCATATGAAAATTGGTAAGCTGCTTTTGCTTGTAGATGCCATCGTTATTATATCAGCATTGATTGCTTTCAGGGAGATTGACCTCGCCCTGTGGGGTATTGTGGCGTTGTTCCTGTCCACCTTTGCAGTTGATTTCCTTATACAGAAGCTTAACATTTCAAAGCTTGCCTTTGTCGTGACGGATAAAGGGCTTGAGGTTTCAAAGCTGCTCGTTTCAACTTCTCCGCGCGGAGTAACTATTATAGATGTTACAGGTGCATACACCATGGAGAAGAAAACCACCCTCATGTGCGCGCTAAAGGAAAATGAGATTCCGGAATTTCAGCGGAAAATCCTCGAAATAGACAGCGAGGCTTTCATAATTTTCTCCGAGTCGCAGCAGATAGTGGGTAATGGATTCCACGTTTATAGGTAGGGCTGCGATAAAATGCAAAAATAGGATGTTTAAAAAGTGTTAACTTTTTAAACATCCTATTTTGTTAATCTATAATTCCGTATAAATAATCAGATTCCTTTGTAAGAGATTTGAAGTCATTCTGCCTCAATGCCTCATACAAGACAATTGCCGCTGCGTTTGAGAGATTAAGACACCGTGCACTGCTTATCATGGGTATTCTTATACAACGCTCAGGATTATCCATCAGCAGTTTTTCGGGAAGCCCCTTTGTTTCCTTTCCAAAGAGCAAAAAGTCCCCGTCACGAAACTGCGCCTCTGTGTATGATGCAGGAGCTTTTGAACTGAGATAAAAGAATCTGCCGTCCTTATTCTTTTCAAAAAAATCGTCCAGATTCTCATAATAAGTAATATTGAGAAAATGCCAATAATCAAGCCCTGCTCTTTTTAATTTTTTATCGTCAACCTCAAAGCCCATTGGCTTCACGATGTGAAGCCGCGTTCCTGTAGCCGCACAGGTGCGTACAATATTACCGGTATTCTGCGGAATTTCTGGTTCAACCAAAACAATATTTACACTCATTTATCAAAACCTCTTAAAATTTCGTTTTTCATTCTGAAAAATACGCCCTCTTTAACCCCTGATGCACACACATATACGCAGGGGCTTCCTGTCATAT
This sequence comes from Oscillospiraceae bacterium, assembly GCA_015069065.1. Taxonomy (GTDB): domain Bacteria; phylum Bacillota; class Clostridia; order UMGS1883; family UMGS1883; genus UMGS1883. The sequence continues at coordinate 6,017 of SVJI01000081.1, forward strand.
CCATCAGCACCTTAACCGGCGACAATCCTGCGAGGATTATATCTGCCCTCGATATCTCCATACCTTTAATATCTCTGCGCCTATGCACAGGTGTCAGGAAAATATTCTGGTATATCTTTGCAACAGAGGCATAGGGTATTTTTATACCGTCCCTGATTCCCCCTGAAACATCCCCTCTTTTATACAGCATTGCCATAGCACGTGCGCTTCCGCCTATTCCGTACATGGGAAGTCCCTCGCACTCGTCAAGCCAGCTTACACCGCCAATGTATGAAGCAACGTGCTTATACATCTGCATCTGTGTACTCCTTGAAAACTTTTCTGTCAGCATAACCGCACCCAATGGCAAACTGACAGAGTGCTTAATCTCCCCATTTTTGACAAGGACTATTTCCGTGCTGCCGCCTCCGGTGTCATATATTACACCGTCAGTTATCCCAACTGTTTCACGCACTGCCAGATAGCTGTAATATGCCTCCTGCTCACCGCTGATGATTTCAAACTCTATTCCTGCCGCCTCCTTAACTCTGGAAAGGAAGAGTTTTTTATTCGCAGCCTTGCGCAGTGCAGCAGTGGCAACTGCCGCAATAGAAAGACACTTATACTCAGCCGCAACGGCGCAGAACTTCTTTATTGCCTCTATAACACGCTGCATTGCCTCCTCCTTGAGGAAATTATCCTGCCCCATTCCCTCACCGAGGCGCACTGTCGCACGCAGCTTTTCAAGCACACGCCAATCGCCGTTTGACTGCACCGTGTTAACACTCATCCTGACAGAATTTGAACCAAGGTCAATCACTGCAAAATTA
>SVJI01000082.1 GCA_015069065.1 Oscillospiraceae bacterium
ATAGCAGAAGCCCTCGAAAAGGTTGCCGAAATTATAGCGTAAGGAAGTGTAGTTATGAACTGCTTATTTTGTAAGATTATAGCGGGGGATATTCCCTCTGCAAAAGTGTATGAGGATGACTTGGTATATGCGTTTCGCGATATTGAGCCTCAGGCACCTGTGCATATACTTATAATTCCTAAGGAGCATATTTCATCTGCAAATGAGCTTACAGATGAAAATGCATCAATAGTAGGTCATATATTTGCAGTTGCAGCAAAAATTGCAAAAGACGAGGGCATTGCCGATGGCGGCTACCGCATCGTAAATAACTGCGGTGATGATGGTGGACAGACAGTTAAGCATCTTCATTTCCATATGCTTGGCGGTCGTTCTCTCGCTTGGCCCCCAGGTTGATAAGACACATTTTATTGTTGCAGTGAAAATCACTGCAACAATGTTTTTTAAGGAAAGAAGTTTTAGAATGAGAAAGATTATAGATTTTCATGCACATATTTTTAACCCGAAGATTGCGCATCTGGCAATAGCAAATCTCGAACAGCACTACGGTATGCCGTGGCAGTGTAAGGGCACATTTACTGATATGAAGGAGGAGATGGATAAGTCAGGCTTTTATAAAGCAGTGATATTTTCCACTCCGACAAAGCCTACACAGGTTGTAATAAATAATGACTTTTTATTTGATTTGCGTGATGACAGATTTATTGTATTTGGCAGTGTGCATCCTGATTATGAGAATGTCGCATACGAGATCCAGCGTATAAAAAATCACGGACTTCGTGGGTTTAAGTTTCATCCCGATTTTCAGGCGTTTAATATTGACGATGATAAGGCGCTTTTCATGTATGAAGAAATCGGACCTGATTACCCGATTGTTTTCCATGTGGGGGATAAAAAGCTTGACTTTTCAAATCCCGAAAGACTTGCACGGGTGATGGAAATTTTCCCTCAGCATAAATTTGTTGCTGCACATATGGGCGGTTACAGTGTATGGGATAATGCGGCAAAGGCACTTATAGGGAAAAATGTGTGGTTTGATACCTCCAGTACAATGTGGGAGGTTTCACCCGAAAAAATGGCAGATATGATACATGTCCACGGCGCAGACAGAGTACTTTTCGGTACGGATTACCCTGCAGTTTCTCTTACTGAGGAGGCAGCGCGTATTGAGGCACTCGGCCTTACGGAAGAGGAAAAGGAAAAAATATTCCATAAAAATGCAGAAAAATTACTTGGACTCTAAATAGGAAAAGTCAGGAACAAAATTTCGTTCCTGACTTTTTGTTATTTAGAGCCGTATAAAAAATCCTTTATGTAATCTAGCTGTACCTCAATTGATGCCACTGATGTTCCGCCTGCGGAAATTCGCTTTTCAGCACAGTTTCTAAGGTCGATTTCAGCGTATAAATCCTCTTCAAAAAGATTGTCAAATTCCTTGTATTCGGGAAGAGAAAGTGTTTCAAGTGTCTTTTTCTCGGCTATACATTTGCCGACAATCTGACCAACTGTCTTATATGCACTGCGGAATGGCTGCCCTTTCTTAACAAGGTAGTCCGCCAAATCCGTTGCATTGATAAAGCCTTCACCCGCGGCGGCATACATTTTATCCTTACGCACTGTCATAGTTTCAATCATGGGAGCAAATATGCTAAGGCACTTTTTCACAGTTTCACTGCTGTCGAAAATTGCCTCCTTATCCTCCTGCATATCCTTATTATATGCAAGTGGAAGTCCTTTAAGAATTGTAAGCATTGCCACAAGGTCACCGTAAACTCTGCCTGTTTTACCGCGTACAAGCTCTGCCATGTCGGGGTTTTTCTTCTGTGGCATAATAGAAGAACCTGTTGTATAGGAGTCATCAAGCTCTACGAATTTAAACTCCCATGATGACCACAATATAACTTCTTCTGAAAAACGGGAAAGGTGAGTCATGGTAAGTGCAAATGCACTCATAAGTTCAACACAGAAGTCACGGTCAGAAACGCCGTCAATACTGTTGAGGGTAATTCCGTCAAACCCCAGTTTTCTTGCCACACTTTTGCGGTCAGTTTCATAGGTTGTACCTGCTAACGCACAGGAGCCAAGCGGGGAGAGGTTCATCCTCTTAACTGCGTCCTCAATTCTGCCGATGTCACGCATGAACATCATCGCATATGCACACAGGTGATGCGCAAACATAATAGGCTGAGCCCTCTGTAAGTGCGTATAACCGGGGAGAATAGTTTCCTTGTTTTTTTCCGCCTGATTGAGAATTGCACACAGGAGCTTTCTTATAAGGGAGATAATTTCATTGGCTTCGTCACGCATATAGAGCCTTATATCCAGTGCAACCTGATCGTTACGGCTGCGTGCCGTATGCAGTCGCTTACCAACATCGCCGATGCGTTTTGTAAGCTCCGCCTCTATAAACATATGTATATCTTCGGCATCAAAATCGAAGGGGAGAGAGCCACTGTCAATATCTCTTTCGATTTCCATGAGTCCCTTTATTATGGCGTTGCGGTCATCCATTGAAATTATGTTACATTCTGCAAGCATTTCTGCGTGCGCTATAGAGCCGTGGATATCCTGCTTATACATTTTACAGTCAAAATGTATGGAGGAATTGAAATCATCAGCTTCTTTATCGAGGGCTTTTGAAAAACGCCCTGCCCACATTTTATCCATAAAAACACCTCCTAATTGGTTTGAAAGTAATCGCAGGGCTGTAGAAAAATTCTACAGCCCGGCTGTTTTTATACATCCGTTATTTGTTCTTTGCATCAACCATTGCCTGAACCTTAATGGGAAGACCAAAGAGGTTGATAAATCCTTCAGAATCCATCTGGTTGTAATCGCTTTCACCAAATGTTGCAATCTCTTCGCTGTAAAGAGAGTAATCACTCCATACACCTGCGTTAATCATGTTACCCTTGTAAAGCTTAAGTCTTACCTTACCTGTAACCTTTTCCTGTGTTTTGTCAACAAATGCGCTGAGTGCTTCGCGAAGAGGTGTAAACCACTGTCCGTTGTAAACAAGCTCTGCAAATGTGATGGAAAGACGCTGCTTTTCATGGAGAGTCATCTTGTCAAGACAGATTGATTCAAGTACACTGTGCGCCTTGTAGAGGATTGCACCACCGGGAGTTTCATAAACACCGCGGCACTTCATACCAACAAGACGGTTTTCAACGATGTCAAGAAGTCCTATACCGTTCTTTCCGCCAACCTCGTTAAGGGCGAGGATTATTTCCTTTGCACTCATTTTCTTGTCATTATATGCAACAGGAACTCCCTTATCAAAATCAATTGTGATGTAAGTAGGTTCGTCAGGCGCCATAATGGGGGAAACACCCATTTCAAGGAAGCCGGGCTTTTCGTACTGCGGCTCGTTACCTGTATCTTCAAGGTCAAGTCCCTCATGGCTCAGATGCCACAGGTTCTTATCCTTGGAATAGTTAGTTTCACGGTTTATCTTAAGAGGTACATTATGTGCCTCTGCATATTCGATTTCTTCCTCACGTGATTTTATATCCCATATACGCCAGGGAGCAATGATAGGCATTTGGGGTGCAAAGTGCTTGATTGCAAGCTCGAAGCGCACCTGATCATTACCCTTACCTGTACAGCCGTGGCAGATTGCATCAGCACCCTCTTTAAGCGCAATTTCAACAAGTCCCTTTGCAATACAGGGACGTGCATGGCTTGTACCGAGGAGATATTCCTCGTAAATTGCGCCTGCCTTCATTGTGGGGATAATGTAGTCATTTACATATTCCTCTGTAAGGTCAAGAACATAAAGCTTTGAAGCACCTGTCTTAATTGCCTTTTCCTCAAGTCCGTCAAGTTCGTCATTCTGACCTACGTTACCTGCAACTGCGATAACCTCGCAGTTGTTATAGTTTTCCTTAAGCCACGGAATAATTATTGATGTGTCAAGCCCGCCGGAGTAGGCGAGAACTACTTTTTTAATATCTTTCTTATCCATTTTAATAGCTCCTTTTTCGTTTCTTTTTCTATCACTGAAACAATTATAACACTTAATGCATAATTATGCAAGTGTTTTTGTATAAAAATACATAAATTTTTGAATATTGGTGCATAAATACATATTTTATGCACCAATATTCATTTTTTTAATATTCGTAAACGCCCTCAAATACCTTTTCGGCATCGCCGGTTAAGAACACTCCCTCGTCTGTATAGCGTACGATGAGCTCGCCGCCCTCAACTCTTACGGAAATGTCGGTATCTTTATCGCAGTAGCCGTTTTCAACTGCCGCAATAGCCGCCGCACAAGCGCCTGTACCGCAGGCAGGTGTTTCACCGTTACCGCGTTCCCATACTCTCATTCTGATTGTACGCTTGTCAATAATCTTAACAAATTCCGTATTGATTCTTTCGGGGAAGATAGGTGCATTTTCAAATCTCGGACCGATTGTCTCCACATCAATGTTATATACATTGTCGCAGATAACAACACAGTGGGGATTACCGATAGATACGCATGAAATATCATATTTTTTACCGGCAATTGTAACCTTTTCGTTAATTACTCTGTCGCCGGGCATATCCACAGGAATCTGAGCGGGGTTAAACTGTGCCTGTCCCATCTGAACGGTTACACTGGTAACCTTGTGGTCAAAGAGGTGAAGCGTCAGCTTTCTTACGCCGCTTGCAGTTTCAATTGTGATATGGCGGTGAGTAACATATCCGTTATCCCAAAGGTATTTACCTACGCAGCGGATAGCGTTACCTGCCATTTTGCCCTCGCTGCCGTCAGTATTGAATATACGCATCTTTGCGTCTGCCACATCGGATTTTTCGATAAGAACCAGTCCGTCTGCACCGATACCTCTGCGGCGGTCGGAAAATACTATTGCAAGTGCTTCGGGGAAAGTAAACTTACCCTCAAAATTGTTGATAAAGATATAGTCATCGCCTGTACCCTGCATTTTGATAAAGGGAATGCTGATTTTTTCTGTGCGCAGTTTTGCAATATCTGTAAGCTCGGTGTTGTACTGATTAAAGCGGCTAAGCAATATATCTGCAAGAGCATGTGCAGTGTCAAGGGAGGTAAGACATGCGATGCTTAACTGAAGTGCTCTGCGGTGCAGTCTTATAAATTTCTCAATTTCCTTAGGTCTGCCTGAATTGGTGTGAATGATATAACCGATTTTTTCGCTTTCAAGAAGTGCGTAAATTTTTTCGCCCTCTACTGTTTCTGCGGGAATTCCTAAAGAATTTATGATGATTGCATTTGTTTCATCAGCGTAGATTTCAAGACCTGCATCGTAAAGCTTCTTTGCCAGCTCGATAAGGTCATACTTATCCTTTGAGTCAACGCTGATATATACGCCTCCGCGGCTTTCAAGATTGAAGCCTGCGGAAATAAGTCCCTTAAACAGTGCCTCATTAAGCGTTTTGCCTATACCTAAAACCTCTCCGGTTGATTTCATTTCAGGGCCTAAGATTGAGTTGATACCCGAAAGCTTTTCAAATGAGAATACGGGAACCTTAACTGCATAGTAGGGAGGCATCTTGTAGAGACCGCTTCCGTATCCGAGAGAAAGGAGGGACGCACCCTGCATAACCTGAGTTGCAAGGTCTATCATGGGAATGCCTGTAACCTTGCTTATATAGGGAACTGTTCTTGATGCTCTGGGGTTAACCTCGATAACATAAAGCTCGTTATCATATACCACATACTGGATATTGATAAGTCCCTGCGTTTTAAGGGATAGTGCAAGCTTTGTTGAACAGTCAACGATTTTATCAAGCATCTTGTCTGTTATGTTGAAGGGAGGATATACCGCAATGGAGTCACCGCTGTGTACACCGGCACGCTCAACGTGTTCCATTATTCCGGGGATAAGAACATCCTTGCCGTCACTTATGATATCGACCTCAAGCTCTTTACCCATCATATACTTGTCAACGAGAACCGGGTTATCAATTTTCTGCGAAAGAATAATGTCCATATATTGAACAACGTCTTCTTCCTTGTAAGCGATTGTCATATTCTGACCGCCGATAACGTATGAGGGACGAAGAAGTACGGGATAGCCGAGCTTCTGGGCTGCTTCAAGAGCCTCTTCCTTCTTCATTACCGAAAGTCCGCTGGGACGCTTGATATCGAATTTTTCAAGGAGTGCATCAAACTGCTCGCGGTCTTCTGCCATATCAATGCTCTTTGCAGATGTTCCGAGGATTTTAATTCCGCTTTCGTCAAGGAATTTAACGAGCTTGATAGCTGTCTGTCCGCCGAATGCAACCACAACGCCCTCGGGTTTTTCAACCTCGATTACGTTCATTACATCCTCAGGGGTAAGAGGCTCAAAATAAAGCCTGTCCGCCGTATCAAAGTCGGTAGAAACAGTTTCGGGGTTGTTATTGATAATAATTACCTCGTAGCCCATTTCCTTAAGTGCCCATACACAGTGAACGGATGAGTAGTCGAATTCGATTCCCTGACCGATTCTGATGGGACCTGAGCCGAGGACGATTACCTTTTTATTGTTTGTAGCAACTGCCCTTGCCTCGCACTCACTGTCATAGGTGGAGTAGAAGTAGGGAGTTTTTGCCGCAAATTCACCGCCGCAGGTGTCAACCATTTTGTAAACGCAGTTTTTGTGGCAGGGAACCTTTTTGCCACTGATTTCTTCAAGAATCTTATCGGTAAAGCCAAGCTTTTTACCTTTTTCATAAAGCTCAGGGGTAAGATTTCCAACAATGCTCTTTTCATAGTCCACAATATTTTTAATCTTGGAAAGGAACCATTTATCAATCCTTGTGATTTCGTTGATCCTTTCTATTGTGATTCCTCTTACAAGAGCCTCATAAAC
>SVJI01000083.1 GCA_015069065.1 Oscillospiraceae bacterium
CTGCGTGAAAATCCTGAGATACTGCACTTTCTTCAGGATTCTATCAGCGGATTTACAACAGACCTTACACAAATTGCTAACAGAGTGAAAGAGATTCTTCCAAACATAAATGTAATTATTACAGGACTTTCCAGCAGCATTTACGGAGTTGTGGCAGCGGTTCTGAATATACTTATCGGAGTAATAGTATCAGTGTATATTCTCAAGGATAAGGAGAGATTCGTTGCTCAGTTTAAGCGTATTTTTTACAGTACAATGTCTACTAGAAAGGCTAATAATGTGATTGCACTGTCACGCCTGACTCATGACAAGTTTGGAAACTTTATCACAGGTAAAATTTTTGATTCTCTTATTATAGGTATTCTTTGTTTTATAATATTAACGATTTTCAACATTCCCTATTGCGCACTTGTCAGTGTTATTGTAGGCGTTACGAATATTATTCCTTTCTTCGGTCCGTTCATAGGTGCTATTCCAAGTGCCATACTGATTTTACTTGCAGAGCCTGTAAAGTGTATCACCTTTATAATTATTATAATCGTGCTTCAGCAGTTTGACGGCAATATCCTCGGACCTAAAATTCTGGGAAGTACAACAGGCATATCCAGCTTCTGGGTAATGTTTTCAATATTGGTAGGAAGCGGTCTTTTCGGGGTATGGGGAATGGTTTGCGCAGTTCCTCTGTTTGCTGTCATATATACTCTGGTAAAGGAAGGGTGTCACACCTCGCTTAAAAAGAAAGGTGTTGACTACTCACCTGAAACCTACGAAAACATTGACCATATAGATGAGGACACTAACTCTCCTGTATGGCTTGACAGAGATTAAATTCTTTGACGAAGGAGGAAATGGTAAATGCAGGAGCTTTTGTCAAAACTGTTAACCTATATTTTTGTTATAGTTATTTACCTGTTTATTTTTGTAATTATCAGAATGATATTTCTGGATATTCGTACCATGTACAGAAAAAAATCAGGCGGTCTTGCCGATGCATACCTTAAACTTATAAATTTAAGGCACGATTTGGATTTTCCTGTGGATGAAAGCTACGAAATATCAGATAACGAGGTTATTGGCAGGGGAAAGAAATGCGACATAAGTATAGCAGACCGTTACCTTTCAACAAAGAATAGCCGAATTTTTAAGTCGTCGGGAAAATTTTATTTAGAGGACCTTGACAGCACAAACGGAACATACCTTAACGGTGAAGCATTAAGCGATAAGGCAGTAGAGCTGCTTGACGGGGACAAGATTTCCGTCGGCAGAGTAAATTTCCTCTTTGTACTGCCTGCAAAGGGTGAGTGATTATGGAGCGGATGATTCGTAATATAAGACCTCTGCTGCTTCTTGTTTTGCTCAATTCATTGGGAATGTTGCTTCTTCTTGTGAAAGGGGCGGAGTCAGCAGAGTATATGGCGCTTTTGTGCGGTATAATGTGTGCAGTAAGTATAGCGGCATATATAATTATAACGCTGTGCCATTTGGGAGACACATATCTTTTTATAATTATATCCATGCTTTCTTCCGTTGGTGTTATTATGCAGTCGCGCATAAATGGTGCAAACGGAATTCGGCAGACTACGCTTTACCTATTGGGCGTGGCTTGCTTTTTTGTAACGCTTTTCCTCTACAGGTGGCTTCACAGGTACTTCAAACGTTTTACCCTTATATATTATGGGGTGTCGCTTTTACTTTTTGCATTGACTGCAGTGTTGGGCACGGTACGTAACGGCTCAAAAAACTGGATAGTTCTGGGTGGCGTTTCTATACAACCGAGTGAATTTATACGCATACTGTTCGTGCTATCCATGGCGGCGATTTTTACTAATGCGCGTAACTTAGGAAAATCATCAAAAAAGCAGATGCCCGAGCTTGAAATTAAAAAGATGCGTTATATGCGTCTTTCAATAGCAGCAGGGATTGCGTTCAGCAACGCCATGTGCCTTTTCCTGCAGAGAGAGTGGGGAATAGCTTTACTCTTTTTTGCAATATATCTTTCGTTTTTATATATCTATGGCGAAAGTAAGCTTTTCTTTGGTGCAAACATAATGGCGGTACTCTGTGCTGCATTTGTAGGCATCCGTTATATGAGCCATATTCAGGTGCGTGTGGCAGCCTGGCTTGACCCGTTTGCCGATATCACAGGAAAGGGATATCAGATTGCACAGTCACTGTTTGCAATCGGTGCAGGTGGATTTTCAGGCAGCGGTATAGGAAACGGCAGTCCGTATTTTATACCTGTTGTAAGCTCGGATTTCATTTTCTCAGCCATCTGCGAAGAAATGGGAGTTCTCGGCGGAATGGCAGTGCTTATGCTTTACTTTCTCCTTGTATATAGAGGATTTAAAATTGCTCTTAGTTCTACAAATGAGTTTAATAAGGCAGTCAGTGTGGGACTCAGCGTCATGTTGGGAATACAGACCTTTATTATTACAGGTGGTGTGACAAAGCTTATACCGCTTACAGGAATTACACTTCCGTTTATCAGCTTTGGCGGCAGCAGCATGATTACGACCTTTATTGCTCTGGGTATTTTACAGGCAATAAGCGGCATAAAGGGGGAAGTTACAGATGAAATTGAATAAACGTATAATAACTGTCATGGTAACTGTTCTGATGCTGTTTTTGATACTCGTAATTTATCTTACTTATTTTACATTGTTTCAGGCTCCGCATATTGTTAATTCAAGCTATAACCAGAGAGTATGGGAAAAGGAGGAAAGGATTCTCAGAGGTACTATATATGACAGAAATGGCGCAGTGCTTGCAGAAAGCAAGCAAAACGGCGACAGCCAGCAGCGTATATATCCTCACGGCTCGCTTTATGCCCATACTATTGGATATAATAGCAGGACGTACGGAAAAACAAACATAGAGCTAAGATTTAACAACTATCTTCTTAAAACACGCTCAGTTATTGATGTTATAAAAAATGAGCAGACAAATAAGGTGGACTTTGATAAAGGGGCGAATCTTTCCCTTACTTTGGATAATGGTATGACGAAGCTTGCCGCACAGCTTTTGGGAAAAGATAACGGCAGTGTTGTTGCGCTCAATCCTGTGACAGGGGAGGTATATTGCCTTTATTCCAATCCGTCCTTTGACCCTAACGAAAGTAAACTTATAGAAAATTGGGACAAGCTTGCAGAGAGGGAGGATGCTCCGTTTTTTGCAAGAGCGACACAGGGACTTTATGCCCCCGGCTCAACCTTTAAGGTTGTGTCATCCGCTGCCGGAATTCAGGCAGGTTACGCAGATTTTGTAACCACGGATAGCGGAAAAACTAATGTCGGAGGTAAAGATTTTAAAAACGCGGGGGAGAAAGCATACGGAGAAATAGATATGGGTGATGCTGTAAAAGTGTCCAGTAATGTTTATTTTACAGAGCTTTCTCAAAAGATAGGAAAGAATATCTTTGAAGATATTGCAGATAAGTTTTTTGTTACGAAAAAAGTTCCGTTTGACCTTGATACTAAAGCGTATAAGCTTAAATTTGATGATTTTGACAAGGCAGAGCTTGCTTCCGTTTCAATTGGTCAGGGAAAACTGCAGGTTACTCCACTTAATATGGCGCTTGTCGCGTGTGCAGTGGCAAACGATGGCGTTATTATGAAGCCATATATTGTAGAAGAGGCTTTTTATGACAATGGTGATGCGATTTACTCTGCTCCGTCGGATGTTTTGTCAAGAGCGACTGACAGTGAAACTGCACAGGCTCTTACCGACTATATGGTAGGTTGTGTTAAATCCGGTACAGGTACTGCGGCAAGGATTAGCGGAATTGATGTAGCAGGAAAAACCGGCACCGCTGAAAATGAGAGAAAAGGGCAGACACATGCATGGTTTATCGGATTTGCTCCGGCTGATAATCCGCAGATTGCAATTTGTGTGATGAAAGAGTATTCCGGTAAGGGCGGAGGATCGGTATGTGCCCCTGTAGCATCTAAGATAATCAGATATGCATTAAATAACGGACTTATAAATTAAAAATAAAGGTAATGTAAAGACTGCAGTTTTTTACATTACCTTTATTTTTCTATATAATAGCCCTATAGCCTGTTATTGGCGCACTATTATAAAATATCTTCAATCTGGGATTCTACCCGTTTGCGGTGCCCGGCGCTCGTGTTCGAATCAAATATCTGCACAACCAAAAAAGCAAGCCACAAATGTGACTTGCTTTTTTGGTGGCGGAGAAAGAGGGATTCGAACCCTCGCGCCGGTTTCCCGACCTACGCCCTTAGCAGGGGCGCCTCTTCGACCTGCTTGAGTATTTCTCCAAATGCAGTAAAGCTAAATTCAAGGAATGATCCTTGCATATTATTAAAATGGCGGAGAGGGTGGGATTCGAACCCACGCGCCCTTTCGGACAAACGGTTTTCAAGACCGCCTCGTTATGACCACTTCGATACCTCTCCAATCAAATCCGACTTTGATAGTATAACAAATTAGACCGCAAATGTCAATAACTTTTATCAAAAAACTTGAAAATTTAGACTAATTTAGTAAGAGCATTTTCAGCGGCACGCTGTTGTGCTTCTTTCTTGCTGTAAGCACTACCGCTGCCTAAGACTTTACCGTTAAGAGTTACCTGCATTTCAAACAGGCAGTGGTGTACAGGACCGTCTGCACGCACCAGATTATATGATATGTCACAGGGGCCATTTTCCTGTAATTTTTCCTGCAATTTAGTCTTGTAGTCGATATGTTGTCCGTTCTCTACAGCATTGGAAAGCCTGTCCCCATAAACTGAAAATAGATATTTTCTTGTATTGTCAATGCCTGCATCCAGATACATTGCTGCTATATGCGCTTCAAACATATCGGACAAAATTGATGGACGGTTGCGTTCGCCTGATTGTGATGCACCGTTGCCAAGTAGCATGCATTCATTTATCGAAAGTTCTAAGGCAAGCTCTGACAAAGTCTTTTCGCATACGAGAGTTGCCCTGATACGACTCATCATTCCTTCATTAAGAGTAGGGAAGTTAGTGAATAAATATTCTCCTACAAGGAAATCAACAATTGCATCCCCGAGAAACTCCAAACGTTCATAACTTTGGATGTTATGCTCGTTTGCATATGAAGTATGTGTAAAGGCTGTTTTTAAAATATCCGGATTTTTGAAAAAGTATCCGATATTTTTTTGAAATTGTTTTATATCCATGATAACTCCCTATAAATTATTAATAAGGGACTCAAGCACGAGAGTCCCTTATTAAGTATGTAATGTTTAGATTAGCTCTTCGATTCTTTCAGCAACGTCACCTACAGTTTCGATACCTTCAAGCTGTTCATCCTCAATTTCGATATTGAATTCATCTTCGATTTCACAGATGATTGTTGCGATGTCAACACTATCTGCATGAAGATCGGCAATAAATTCCGTATCTTCTTTAATTTCAGATACGTCAATTTTAAGACGTGACCCCATTGCGTCAGCAATAATTTCTTTTAGTGTGTCAATAACCATATTTTTAGCTCCTTTCGTCATTTATGATAATATAATTTTCTGCCTACGTCAAGCACTATTTACTAAAATTTCACTTTTTATTTTCAGTAGATGTCAGAGGAGAGATGTATCGGTTTAATAATGTCGTAAGTATAAGTGCAGCAGCAATATTTATGATGCCCTGAAGTGTGTTTCCAAAGACACTTAATACTGCACCATTCACTCCGTATAGTAAGCTTTCATATCCAAAATATCCAACCACCATAATAACTTCTGCAGTAAGTCCTGCTGCAATTACGCGCAGCTTTCCTTTTGTATGGTTGAAGACATACGAACACATTACCGCCATAAGTGCCTTGACTATAAATGTGGCAGGTGCATATACAACATAACCCAGTGTTATGTCCGCCAGAGTCGAGCCTATTGCCGCACTGCAGGCACCATATTTAGCCCCTAACAGGCATGCCACGGTGATTATAAAACAATCTCCGAGATTGGCATACCCATTAGGAAGCTTAATGTTAAAAAACAGCGTAGCGATAAAGATAAGTGCAGCAAACAAAGAAGCTGTTACAAACTTACCAGTCTTTTTCATGTAGAATCATATCCTTTCATTCGATTGATAATATGATACTACAAAAGAGCATTTAAATCAAGTATTATTTTAGAATATAAAATACGCATAATACAGAGGCAATAACCTGAAAAAGAATAGCATTTATTGCAGGGTAGAATTTGTGATGCTTGAAATTATATACTGATACCGATATTGTAAAAACACTGCTCCAAAGGAAAAAGAAAATAAACACAAATCGCTGAATATTCATCGTACAGACCTACCTTTCAATTTGCTTCTTCAAAATCGGCATAGGTTATCGTGAATTTAACATTGATTTTAGTATGAGGGTACTTTTCTTCCCAATTAAAATTATTCCATTTTTCATAATCGGGAAAATGATGCTTAAGATGCTCACCAAGCCCCAGTATATCTGTTTTGTATTGGGATTGTGTCATGCTTAAAAGCTCCTTTGTTTCCTGATTCAGCCTTTCCGCAAGAAAAGAGCAGAATTCTTTTGATTTCTTTCTGTCGTTTTCAATTTTACCTGCATCTACATATTCAATCGCAACAGGAATTGATATATCAATTTTGGCAATATCCTTTTCCAACGATGTTTTTATTGATGGACTTTCATGTTGAATGAGGCGTATGGTTACAAAATCAGGGTGGTCCGGATAGCTTATACTGTAATTTTTGGGATAGTATTCGTCACAGATAATTCTGCATAGGTCAGTTTTAAAACTTCCTAATGTGCCGAGCATTTTATCT
>SVJI01000084.1 GCA_015069065.1 Oscillospiraceae bacterium
ATTCCCGCAGACGAGCCATGTGGAATCCGTCGCACTTTTAGCACGCGTGGATTCTGACACATGATGTCATAGAAAAAGTTAAACTGTACACACTAAAGCATTATTACAAGGAAAGGCACTTAGGTATCTGTTATGCATTATATTTACTGTCCTGTTTGCGGAACAAAGCTTGGTGAAAAAGTGGCAGGGGATGACGGCAATGTTCCCTACTGCGAAAACTGTGAAAAGTATTGGTTTGACTCGTTTGAAAGCTGCGTTATAATTCTGATTGCAAACGAATATAATGAGCTTGCCATGCTGCGGCAAAATTATATGTCCCCAAAATACTGGACCTATGTTTCCGGCTTCATGAAGCCGGGTGAAACGGCAGAGGAAACTGCGCAAAGAGAGGTTTATGAAGAATTGGGACTTAAGGTAGACAGACTTTTTTACGGAGGCACATATTGGTTTTCGGAGCATGAGCAATTGATGCACGGATTTATCGGTTTTACCAAGAAAGCAGCTTTCACATTGTCCAAAGAGGTTGACGATGCCCGCTGGGTGCCATATACAGAGGCACCCGACATGATGTTTCCTGAAAAGGAGGGCAACAGTCAGCAGCCGATGTACAGAAAATACCTTGAAATAATAAAACGGAGTTAGTTTATGAAGCTATATTTTGCGCCTATGGAGGGTATCACCTCCTACATATACAGAAATATTCATGAGGAAATGTTTGGCGGCTGCGATGCCTATTTTGCACCGTTCATAAATCCCAGTGATCAGGAGAAAGTCAGTAAAAAGGGTGTAAAGGATATACTTCCCGAAAAAAACACAACCTCAAATCTTAAAATACAGGTGCTTACAAATAATCCTGTATCTTTCCTGAAATTCTCCGACAAGGTAAAGGCACTGGGATACAACGAAATCAATATAAATCTGGGTTGCCCTGCAGGAACAGTTGTAAAAAAAGGTCGCGGTAGCGGCTTTTTACGCGACACAGATGCTTTGGAGAGATTCTTTGACAGAATTTTTTCAGAAAGTGATATGAAAATCTCCGTAAAGACACGAATAGGATACTCATGTACTGACGAGGCGGAAGCTTTGATGAAAATTTATAATAAATATCCGCTGACCTCGCTGATAATTCACCCCCGAACGCGCGATGAGCTTTATTCGGGAAGTGTACATACCGATGTTTTTGAAATGTGTTATAGCACCTCAAAAAATGACGTGTGCTACAATGGCGATATCCTGACTGTAGAGGATTGGAAGAAAACTGCTTTAGCCTACCCCAATCTTGAGGGAATTATGATTGGCAGAGGTGCCATAAGAAACCCTGCCATTTTCAGGGAAATCCGCGGTGGAAAACCGCTTGAGGCAAAGGAACTGATTGAGTTTTCAAACAGGCTTATAAATGACTACAACGAAATTTTTAATACGGAAACCTTTACCGTCCACAAGCTTAAGGAAATCTGGATTTACATGATAAAAAATTTTCCCGAAGAAAGAAAAGCCGAAAAAGCAATCAGGAAAGCAAAAAGTCTTCGCGATTTGAAAGATGCAATCTATTCCCTGCCACTTGACATTCCTGCCAATGCATGGTAAAATTCTTCCTGTTGTAATTTTTAGCCAACGAGGTGTTTTAAAATGGAATTTATATTGAATTTACTTTTTTTAGTTGCAGGATTTTACTTTCTCGTAAAGGGTGCTGACCTGTTTGTAGACGGCAGCTCCTCGATTGCAAAGCTTATGAAAATACCTGCTGTCATAATAGGTCTTACCATCGTTTCCATCGGAACCAGCCTGCCCGAGGCTGCAGTAAGTATTTCTGCATCCCTAAAGGGGTCGTATGACCTTTCTATTGCTAATGTTATAGGCTCGAATATGTTTAATCTGCTTATGGTTGTAGGTGTATCGGCAATCATATGCCCATTTTTCGTTGACCGAATGATTATGCAGCGTGATTTTCCGATATGCATAGGTGCAACCATTCTTTTGGCATTCATGCTTCGTGACAACGCCCTCTCCCGCGCAGAGGCAGGTTTACTTTTCATTCTTTTTGTAGGCTATATTATACTCCTTGTAGTATCTGCTCTTAAAAACAGAGCAACCGATGAGGAGGAAATTAAGGTACTTTCCCCCGCAAAAAGTGTTCTTTTCATTATTTTAGGCGCGGCAGGTATAATTGCCGGCGGTCAGCTGACAGTTAACAGCGCTACGTTTTTTGCCGCTGCACTGGGAATGAGTGAGCTTCTTATCGGTCTTACGGTAGTAGCGGTCGGCACTTCTCTTCCCGAGCTTGTAACATCCATCGTTGCGGCAAAAAAGGGTGAGAGCGAAATTGCCCTGGGTAACGTTGTTGGCTCAAACATATTCAATATTCTGTTTATCTTAGGTATGAGCGGTATTGTTCACCCTCTCTCCTGCGACAGGGGTGCATTTATTGACTCACTGCTTCTCATAGGCATATGCCTTATTATGTATGCTGCATGCAAAACAAGTAATAAAGCTACCCGTCCTGAGGGCATTGTGTGTGTATTTATATACATCCTCTATGTATTATATGCCATTTTAAGGGCTTATGGCATGCTGCCATTTTAATATCTGTTAAAGTATTGACAATTTTTCTTTTCTATGGTAAAATCCACCTTGTAAAAGGGAGTAGCTAACGAAACTGTGTTTCGTTACAATGGCGTCAGTACGGTAATTTTTATTGCCCGCCTTTGTATTAAACAGCAAGACTTTTATTGTGCCGCACAATAGAAGTCTTTTTTTGTGCAAAGGGGGGATATATCACCATCAAAACATCAAGGAGTTACAGGACTTCTCCGGCACAAAAAATTTTTCAGCACATAATATATTTGTGCAGAAACTTTTTTGAGGTGATTTTATATGGATTATGTACTTAATTTGGTTTGGTTGGTTTTAGGCTTTGCCTTTCTTATCAAGGGCGCTGACTTTTTTGTGGACGGCAGCTCCTCGATTGCAAAAATTATGAAAATTCCTACTGTTATAATAGGTCTTACCATTGTTTCAATAGGAACAAGTCTTCCCGAGGCCGCTGTCAGTATTACAGCATCTCTTCAAGGGAATTATGACTTATCCATTGCAAATGTTGTTGGGTCAAACATTTTCAACCTTTTGGGTGTTGTCGGTGCTTCAGCGGTAATTTGTCCGTTCTTGATAGACAAAACAATTATGAAGCGTGACTTCCCCATTTGTATTGGTGTAACTGTAATTTTGGCTTTTATGCTCCGCGACAACACTCTTTCTCTCGCAGAGTCAATAGTTTTATTCGTTCTTTTTATAGCCTATATTATCCTTTTGGTATCATCTGCCCTTAAAAATCGGGAGGATGCAGGTGAGGATTACAAGGTTCTTTCCACAGGAAAAAGTCTGTTTTTTATCGTCTTAGGTATAGCAGGCATTGTTGCAGGCGGTCAGCTGACGGTTAACAGTGCAACATTTTTTGCAACAGCTCTGGGAATGAGCGAGCTTCTCATCGGTCTTACCATTGTTGCTGTCGGAACCTCCCTGCCGGAGCTTGTAACGTCAGTAGTTGCCGCACGCAAGGGAGAAAGTGAAATTGCCCTGGGTAATGTTGTAGGCTCCAATATTTTTAACATACTCTTCATTCTTGGAATGAGCGGTATCGTCCACCCGCTTTCCTGTGATGTGGGTGCACTTATTGACACTATTTTGCTGATTTTCGTATGTTTGATAATGTATTTTGTCTGTATAACAGGAAAAAAAGCTACCCGTTCTGAGGGTTATGTGTGCATATTCATTTATGTCATCTACGTTATTTATGCAGTCTTAAGGGCGTATAATCTTCTGCCCTTCTAATATGTAAAGGCTTGGGGGATTTTTTATGGTATCCTTTCTTCTAAGGCATTTTCTCCCCGAAAATGCCGACACTAAAACCCTGCGCAGCACATATGGCTATGTCTGCGGCGGTGTGGGAATACTGCTTAATTTATTTTTGTTTTCGGCAAAGCTTGCCATAGGCATTATAAGCTCGTCAATTTCCATAATTGCCGACGCTTTCAATAACCTTACCGATGCCGGTTCTTCACTTATAAGTCTTTTCGGATTTATCCTGTCAGGACAAAAGGCTGACAGCGAGCATCCTTTCGGTCACGGCAGAATTGAGTATATTGCCGGCACACTTATTTCCGCTGCCATCATTCTTGTAGGTTTTGAGCTTTTAAAATCCTCCGTGAATAAAATTCTTCATCCGGGTGAATTTATATTTAACGGCTATGTGGTTATAATCTTGCTTTTATCAATACTGGTTAAGCTGTATATGGCATACTATAACAGGTCCTGCGGTAAAAAAATTCAATCTGCTTCGCTTTATGCCGTGGCGGCTGATTCAATCAGCGACAGTATAGGAACTGCGGCAATTTTACTCTCTGCGGTGTTTATGTATTTTACAAACATCCATATAGACGGTTATGTAGGTGCGGCTGTATCTCTGCTCATAATTAAAACAGGCATCACATCTGTTATGGATACATCATCCCCCCTTCTGGGCGGTGTGCCTGACCCTGAATTTATTAAAAAGGTTGAGGATATTGTCCGTTCGAATCCCGAAACCGTCGGCATACATGATTTGGTTGTTCACGATTACGGTCCCGACAAGATTTTTGTTTCGCTTCACATGGAGGTAGACGGAAGCAAGGAGATTTTCGCACTGCATGATGCAGTGGATCTGGTTGAACGTCAGATTTCTGCCGAGCTTGGCTGCGAGGCTGTTATACACATGGACCCGATAGATGTGAATAACCCGATTTTAAAAGAAATCTACGGCATTGTTCTTGCAGAGTGCAAAAAGATTTCCGACAGGGCAAATATTCACGATTTAAGGATTGTCCCCGGTCCAACCCATACAAACATAATTTTCGATTTGATTTTACCGCCGGAGGACTTTTCTAAAAAAGATGAGGCGTGTGTTCTCCTCCAAAATTGTGTGCAGAGAATTAACGAAAATTATTTTGCCGTGATAACGGCAGAAACCTCATACTGCGGATAAAAAATTTATACTCAAATCTTATATTAGGAAAGGGTACATTATGAATCTTACACTTAACAAGCAGGAATTTTTACACGACTTAGAAAAGCTTATCAGTATTAACAGTGTTAACGGCAACTGCGGAGATGTTACTGAAAAAGCACCTCTTGGCAAGGGGATAAATAACGCCATCGATGCCTTTTTGGAGATTGGCAGCCGCTTTGGCTTTAAGACAAAAAACCTTGACGGCTACTGCGGTTATATCGAAATGGGCGAGGGCGAAGAAATGCTTGGCATAATCGTCCACACCGACACGGTTGAAGCAGGTGACGGATGGACATATCCTCCCTTTGAATGTACGCAGACAGATGACGGAATTTATGGCAGAGGTGTCATTGATGACAAGGGTCCCGCCCTGCTGGCACTTTACTGTATGAAGGCAATTGCAGATAGCTGTGAAAGCCTTAGTAAGCGTGTCCGCCTTATAATCGGCGGTGATGAGGAGGCTGGAAGCTGGCACTGTTTAAACCGTTATAAAAAGACAGAGGAGCTTCCCACAATTGCATTTTCCCCCGATGCAGACTATCCTGTAGTATTTGGCGAAAAGGGGCTTTTGCGCGTAAAAATTTATGGCAAGGAAAAAAATATCGCTCCCGACTTTACTTTTGAGGGCGGTAAGGTTATAAATGTTGTTCCCGACGAGGCAACTGCATTTATAGACGGAAAAAGGCTTCATGCCAAGGGTAAGGCTGCTCACGGCAGTATGCCTGAAAAGGGTGATAATGCTATTTTAAAACTGGCAGAGGAAATAAGGGCACTCTACCCCGAATCGACATTTGCAGCGCTCACCTCTCTTACAACGCCGCAAGCGCTTGGTATAGACATATCCGATGATGTTACAAAAATCAGCGTAAATCCGTCAGTCCTCATTGCAGATAATGAAAAATGCGAATTATCATACGATATTCGTTATCCCATAACGGCAGACGGTGAAAAAGTTATTGAAAACATCAAAAAAGCCGCTGCTGATAAAGGGCTGACGGCTGATATTTTCTTCCATGAAACACCTCTTTATGTACCCCGCGACAGCCATCTTGTAAAAACTCTTTCACAGATTTATACCGAGCGTACAGGTGATACTGCTCCTCCAGTTGCAATCGGCGGCGGAACATATGCCAAAGCTTTTAAAAACTGTGTGGCTTTCGGCGCGATGCTGCCCGACGAGCCTGAAACCATGCACGCACCCGATGAGTTCTGGAGCTGGCGCAGTATAGATATAAACTTTGACATTATTTGCGAGGCTATAAAACGCCTCTAAAAAAGTCTCTAAAACTGTGGTTTTTCCTTTGACTTTTAAGCGTAAATATTATATAATAAAGTGTACTCTTATATTAGAGTACACTTTATTTAATTTTTGAACGATTGGACGAGCTTAATTGACACAAAACAATGTATATATCTCTCCCGAGGAGATACAGCTCCAGCGGGATGTTATAAATTCAATAAAGGTCGCTCTTTCC
>SVJI01000085.1 GCA_015069065.1 Oscillospiraceae bacterium
CTCTTCTCCACCATAATAGCTCTTTTTAATCGGAGCTTCCTTCTTCTCAACGGTAACACCAGCCCAGTTTCCAACATGCTCATTTCTACCTGTAAGCATATTGAACATTGTTGTTTTTCCGCTGTTCGGATTACCTGTCAAAGCAATTCTCATAATATATTCCCCCATATCGATTCTCAACTACTCACGTTTTTGGTTAGTTATCCCTAACCAAATATCAAAAATAAACAGTCGGGCATCGGAAAATAAAATTACCCGACAATAATAGCTGCTGCCAACTGATTGTCTATACTATATCTTCCATCCTTAATGGAAACGATACAGCCACCCTTCAGGCGGGAAATAACCGTAATAGGCTCTCCACTGTAACAGCCCAGCGAAAAGAGAAACGAGTTAAGCTCCTCGTCATTTGTGTCAATTTTTAAAACTATGTATTCTTTTCCTTCCTGAGCCTTTGTCAAGTCCATAATATACATCTCCGCCTTGCCAGATTTGAGTTAGTTATTACTAACTAACCGATATTTTATCAGCTAATCTTATCTTTGTCAATACCTTTTTACCGATTTTTTCTTATTTTCTGCCACTAGTATTCCAATATTTACATAAAAGGTTTTAGGAATCAACGTCGAATATATTAACAGGCAGATGCAGTCCTTACGCGCCCACGGTAAGGAAGCGGTGCATCTGTTAAATATTATTCTGTGGGCAGAAAGGTTATGAAAATATGAAGCATAAAAAACTGATATCGGCAATTGCTGCATTGACAATGCTTCCGACAGCTGCACTGGCAGATGTCAGCTATACTGTACAGAAAGGAGATTCATACTGGAATATTTCCCAGAGATTCAACACAAGTCTCAGTTCTGTGATGAATGCAAATAATGCAAGTGGAAACACTGCACTTACGGTAGGACAGATAATCACCGTGCCCTCCCATACATACACCGTACAGAAAGGAGATTCATATTACCTTATTGCAAAAAAATGCGGCGTTACACTCTCCGCACTGCTAAGTGCCAATAACGCCACAACTACCTCCTCCCTATATGCGGGGCAGAAAATCACAATACCCGGAGAAAGGGGCGGATATAAAACCCACACAGTTCAAAAGGGGGAAACCTACTGGACAATTTCCCAAAAATACTCTGTCAGCCTGTCATCTCTGCTTGCGGCAAACGGCGCCGGCGAGGGCAGTGTTCTCTATGTAGGAGATATTGTTAAAATTCCGAGTTCATCTTCAGGAAATAATTCATCTTCATCCTCTTCCACCCCTACAGTAACATATACGACCTATACAGTAAAGGATGGAGATACACTGTGGAACATAGCGATAAAACACGGCATCCCTTATTCTGAGTTGTTGTCTGTGAACTCTCTTACCGAATCAAGCTACATATATACAGGTATGAAGCTGACAATCCCCGTTCACCATATCCCTGTAAAGTATGCCCCAGCGGGCTACGGAGAACTTCTGAACTGGTTTACGGAGGCTCAGTATGTTGTTCCGATAAACACTGATTTTACAATAGTTGACCTTACTACAGGGAAAAGCTTCAACGCACGCAGAACTGTAGGCAGCGGTCATGCTGACTGCGAGCCGCTCACTGCAAATGACACCGCTATTATGAAAGAAATCTGGGGCGGAAGCTTCAACTGGAACAAGAGAAGTGTTCTCGTCAAATGCAAAGGGCGCACAATAGCCGCAAGTGCTGCAGGTATGCTGCACGCAGGAAATGAGGGTGCTGCCGGCGGTGAATGGACAAGCTGGCGCAGTGATGATTACGGTGCAGGTACAAATTATGACTACATAAAGGGCAATAATGCCCACGGTCACTTTGATTTGCATTTTTACAAATCCGTAGGACATAGCAGCGAAGTGGAAAACGCCACCCATCAGGCAAATATTCTTAAAAGTGCAGGACAGTAAATAAATAAAAAATATTCCCCGAAAATTTTCGGGGAATATTTTTTATTTATTTATGAAACCTGACAGCACTTCTGCCACAATATTATCCTCATATAAATTGATTGCAAGGTATGATTTTTCGATGCTTTGCGCTGCGCCTGACAATGCCTCATTTCCTCCCAATGCGGCGATAGTTCCTATCATTATGTAGCACACAAGGATGCCGCTGAGTGCCCCTGCCGCCATTCCCAAAAGTGAATTTGCCTGTTTTAATACAGGGAGCTTTGCCGTTATATTAGCCACGCATGCAAGCAGCGTAACAGCTATTTTCACAATAATAATAACTGCACAGAAGCTGATTACATTCATTACAATCATTGACGCTGCTTCAACAAGCGCATCATTTATAAGAAGCTGTGCATTCCCACTGGCGTTTTTTACAAGCAACTCGTTTACATAAGCCCTTACACTGTCACCTACAGAGGAGCTGTACAAAAACTGCGACACAGGTCTGTAAAGCACCATGCTCAGAATAAGAGAAAGCAAAGTGGATGCCGCCCCCACAAGAGTCCGTATAAGTCCACGCTTTGAACCCCAAAGCATGAATAATGCTATTATTAGTACCAAAACTATGTCAGCCATACAATACACCTTCCATGTTATTCCAGAATTTCTGCATCCGCACTTCCCAATACAAATAAATGCTTGTTATCGTTATATAATTCTATCTTGTTTGCGCCAAATTTCGACTGTATATTCTTTTTTTCGTGCAATGAAGAATCTGTTATATATATATTCTTTCCAAAAGCAAGACCTATGCCGCTCTCACTCACGCTGATGTCATCAATCATTTCAGTATAGCTTTTCTCCGCCGTGACTTTACCCAGACGGTTTATAACCTTGACTGTTACCGAGCCTGAATCGGACAGTGCCGTTACCATCATATCAGGATTTGACACATCTGCCTTGATAAGAGTCTTTTCCTCGTAATCATATGCCCACTTTTGTGTTCCGTCAGCATTGAAATATGACAGAGTATGACTTCCCAGAGCGGTAAACGTGCCGTTCCGATTAAAATTCACACTGTAAAAAACTTTTGAATCAAAGGTCTTTTTCTCTATCACCTTAGCATCGGTTATATCAAGCAGTATAATTTCGC
Organism: Oscillospiraceae bacterium; assembly: GCA_015069065.1. Lineage (GTDB taxonomy): Bacteria > Bacillota > Clostridia > UMGS1883 > UMGS1883 > UMGS1883. Next base: position 3,066 of record SVJI01000085.1, read on the forward strand.
CCACCAGTTTTTCCTTACCCGCTGCAGCAAGCGAAAGAACAATTGCATCATTATCATAGTTAATATCCGCATCGATAAACTCGCTCTTGCTGATATCCCACTTGAAAATAGCCTCACCGCTGCGGTTGTATATCATACATTCGCAGTTGTAGCCCTCCTTTTCCGTTGCGATAAGGAGGTAGCCGTTCTTATTAACCTTTGCCCCAACAATCCTGTTCTCCGTTTTTATTGAGTAATACAGTCTGTTTTCTTTATACACCTCTGCCTCAAGAGAATCTTCGTTATAACACACCAGATATTCACCCTCAGTATGTAAAACAGGCTTCGACAGTGCCAGTGTAACACTTTCACAGTCGGCAGCTTCGTTATAAAAATTCAGTGACGTAGTTGTTATATATGCAACGCGATCACCCACTTTTCTGATGTCACCGCCTGAAAAGCGAACGGCATCTCCCCCTTGGGATGTAATTACTGAACTGTTTTCTTCATCCTTGAATTTAAATATGTCTCTGTCACGATTTTGGTAAAATATAATCACGAACATAGATAAGATAACAACCACTGCGGCTGTATTTTTTAATATATTCAATAATTTTTCTTTATTCATAATTGACCTCCACCAGTGAAAGGCCCTGAGGCGGGGCTGTAATACCCATCTTTCGCCTGTCCTTCATTTCTATAAGATTATCAATATCAGTTACCGAAAGCTTTCCGTTACCCACATAAACAAGTGTACCGACAATAATGCGCACCATGTTATACAAAAATCCGTCTGCGGCAGCACGCACGGTTATTACATTACCGCTCTTCTCTACTGACAGCTCCGTAACGGTCCGCACCGTTGTTTTAACCTTGCTCCCCGCGGCACAAAACGCCGCAAAATCATGCCTGCCGCAAATAACCTGCGCCGCCTGCTGCATTTTCTCCACATCCAGCAGGACAGGATAATGCCATGCAAAATTTCTCTGCAGCGGGTCAGCAACACTTGCATTTACTATTTTATACTCGTATGCCTTGGTCACAGTTTTAAAACGTGCGTTAAAGTCATCGTCTGCCGTTTCACATTTATACGCCCTTATATCAGGCGGCAGCATGGTATTAAGTACAAATGGAATTTTATCGCACGGTATGGTTGTATCTCCGCAAAAGCTGCATACATAAATTTTGGCATGAACGCCTGCATCCGTACGTGAACAGCCTGTGACGGCAGTTTCTGCACCAAACATACTACTCAGAACCGTTTCCATTATCTCCTGAATGGTTATACCGTTCTTTTGCCGCTGCCATCCGTGATAATTTGTCCCATCATATGAAATTGTCAGTTTATATGTCATTTATAACACAACCTTTACCACGACAAGGATAATGCACATCAAAATACCGCAAACAAGAGCATAGGTGTCATATTTTCCAAAACAAAACCGTCTGTAGCTTGTCCTTGGTGCGTCGCTGTTATAGCACCTGCATTCCATGGCAACTGCCAGTTCATCTGCACGCCTGAAAGCACTTACAAAAAGAGGAATAAGAATAGGTATCATGGCTTTAATGCGCTTTATCGGATTTCCGTTCTCAAAATCTGCACCGCGGGAGGTCTGTGCCTTTATGATTTTATCTGTTTCATCCAGAAGTGTTGGAATAAAACGCAGTGCAATACCTATCATCATTACGAAAACGGATATGGGAACACCTATTTTTTTCAGTGGTGACAAAAGCACCTCCAGACCCCCTGTCAGAACTGTGGGGGTTGTAGTCAGCGTCAGAAGCGAACTGCCTATTATAAGAAGAATTATCCTTACCGCCATTTTCAGTGCCAGTGCTACACCCTCTAAAGTAACAGTAAATGCTCCCTTTGAAAAAAGCACTGTTTCACCTGGTGTAAGGAAAAGATTCAGCACCGCCGTAAAAATCACAATGAGCATAATCGGTTTTAGCCCACGCAGCATGAATTTTACAGGAATATTCGATACCTTTATAAAAAACACCGTCATCAGTATAACAATCAGATATTCCGAAACGGAATTTATCATAAAAAGTATTATCATGTAAAAGAGCGTCCAGAGGATTTTTGTACGGGGGTCCATTTTATGGAGCGGAGATTCACAGTCATAATACTGCCCGATAGTAATATCACGAATCATTTCTCCACCTCCATATATTTTTGTATTGCACGGCAGGCATCCTCTACAGTAAATATATTTTCAGGAAGTGCCATTCCCGCCTGATTCAGCATATTTATAACCTGAGTGATTTCAGGAAGCTGAAGTCCGCACTTTTTAAGTAGCTGCGAATTGGTAAATATTTCCCCTGCAGGAGCATCTGTTAATTTTTCTCCTTTATTTAAGAGTACAATTCTTTCAGCATTGCGGGCGAGGTCCTCCATACTGTGGGATATAAGTATAATTGTCGTTCCCTGCTCTCTCCTGATTCTGTGAAGCTCGCTTAAAAGTCTTTCTCTGCCCACAGGGTCAAGTCCCGCTGCAGGCTCGTCAAGGATAAGTACCGACGGTTTAGTTGCTATAACACCTGCAATCGCCACACGCCTTTTCTGTCCGCCCGAAAGGTCAAAGGGGGATTTTTCAAAATACTCCTCTTTAAGATGGACAAGCTCGGCGCTTTTTCTGACACATTCATCAATTTCGCTCTCAGACATCCCCTTGTTTTTAGGGCCGAAAGCAATGTCACGGTAAACGGTTTCCTCAAAAAGCTGATGCTCAGGATACTGAAAAACAATCCCTACACGGCTTCTGAGCTTGCGTGCAGCGGCTTTTGAGTCAGAAATTTCCTCTCCGTCAATGAGGATGCTCCCCTCCGTAGGAGTAACAAGTCCCGCCAGAATCTGTGCTACCGTTGTCTTACCGCTTCCTGTATGGCCTGCAATCCCTATAAATTCACCCTTATCTATTTTTAAGTTCACATTCTTCACGGCAACTGTATTTTCACTGCTGTTTGCCGTGTATGAATACGATATATTTCTAAGCTCAATCATATTTGTTTTCCTTTGATGTTTCTCAAAATTTCTGCTGCACATTCATCGGGAGTAAGCACTGTGTCTTTTATATCCATACCCAATTGTTTAAGTCTGTGGGCAAGTGCCGTTGACTGAGGCACGTCAAGACCGAGCGCCAAAAGCTCCTCCTCATGAGAAAAGACTCGTTGGGGGGAATCATCAAACATGACTTTCCCTCTGTCAAGAACAATTACCCTGTCTGCTCTGGCTGCCTCCTCCATGTAGTGAGTTATGAGAACAATGGTAATATTTTTTTCCCTGTTAAGAGAAATAATTGTTTCCATAACCTCCCGTCTGCCCTTTGGGTCAAGCATGGCAGTAGGCTCATCTAAAATTATGCACTGAGGCTGCATGGCAAGTATTCCTGCAATTGCCACACGCTGTTTCTGTCCACCCGAAAGCAGGTGAGGCGCACGCTTTCTGTAATCGTACATATTG
>SVJI01000086.1 GCA_015069065.1 Oscillospiraceae bacterium
GCCTGTTCTTGATATTAAATTTGAAAACGGACATCTCCCCAAACTTCTCAACGCTATTGAGATAACTGCGGGTGAGCGTACTATCACACTGGAGGTTGCCCAGCATATAGGCGATGATGTTGTACGTTGTATCGCTATGAGTTCTACAGACGGACTGGTGCGCGGAATGGATGCAGTTGATACAGGCAGCGGCATCAGTGTTCCCGTCGGTGAATGTACTCTTGGAAGAATATTTAATTTGTTGGGCGAGCCTGTAGATAACAAGCCCGCTCCCGAGTCTCCCCAGCGCTGGGAAATTCACAGACCTGCACCCGGTTATGACGAGCAGGAAAGCACTACCGAGATTCTGGAAACAGGTATTAAGGTAGTTGACCTTATCTGCCCCTATGCAAAGGGCGGTAAGATTGGTCTGTTCGGCGGTGCCGGAGTTGGTAAGACAGTTCTTATTATGGAGCTTATCAACAACGTTGCAAAGCAGCACGGTGGACTTAGTGTATTCACCGGTGTTGGCGAAAGAACACGTGAGGGTAATGACCTCTACAACGAAATGCAGGAATCAGGCGTTATCAACAAAACAGCGCTGGTTTACGGACAGATGAACGAGCCTCCGGGAGCAAGAATGAGAGTTGCTCTTTCAGGTCTTACCATGGCGGAATACTTCCGTGATAAGGAAGGTCAGGACGTTCTTTTATTCATTGATAATATTTACCGCTTTACACAGGCAGGCAGTGAGGTGTCAGCACTTCTTGGACGTATGCCCTCCGCAGTTGGTTATCAGCCTACTCTTGCTACAGAGATGGGCGCTCTGCAGGAGAGAATTACATCCACTAAAAAGGGTTCTATCACTTCGGTACAGGCAGTTTACGTACCTGCCGATGACCTTACAGACCCTGCACCTGCAACAACATTCGCACATCTGGATGCAACAACTGTTTTATCAAGGCAGATTGCATCTCAGGGTATTTACCCCGCCGTTGACCCCCTTGATTCAACTTCAAGAATCCTTTCTCCCGATGTTGTGGGATTGGAGCATTATGAAACAGCACGTAATGTACAGAAAATTCTGCAAAGATATAACGAGCTTCAGGATATTATTGCCATTATGGGTATGGATGAGCTTAGTGAAGAAGATAAGCTTACCGTAAGCCGTGCTCGTAAGGTTCAGAGATTCCTGTCGCAGCCTTTCTCCGTTGCGGAGCAGTTTACAGGTATGGAGGGTAAATACGTTCCCCTCAAGGAAACAATTCGTGGTTTCAAAGAAATTATTGAGGGTAAGCATGATGATTTACCTGAATCAGCTTTCCTGTTTGTCGGTACAATTGATGAAGCTATAGCAAAAGCTTCGCAGAAGGGTTGATAGTAATGAACGAATTTGAATTAGAAATAGTTACTCCTGACGGACTTTTGTTTGAAGGCAATGCCCGTAAAATAATTCTTCGTACAGTTGAAGGTGACGTCGGCATTCTGCCCCGCCACTCAGATTATGTTGCGCCCCTCGCCATAGGAGTTGCAAGGGTATTTACCCAAAGCGGAGAACGCAGTGCTGCATGTGCAGGCGGTATGGTCAGCGTAATGAACGGTGTTGTGAGAGTTGTTGCCTCTACCTTTGAATGGTCGGAGGATATTGACGTAGAGCGCGCGCTTAAGGCTAAGGAAAAGGCACAAACAAGGCTAGAGGAAAGCAAGCGCAGTGATTACGAACACCGTCTTGCCGAAATTAAGCTTAAGAAATCCCTCGCACGGCTGAGTGCATCTGAAAGGAAATAAGAAAATGGCTGAAAAATACGGTACTATTCCAAAAAAATTCACCAAAGCATGGTGGGAATATTTCTGGATGTATTATAAGTGGCATACTATAGCTGTTGCTGCGGTAGTTCTGGCAATAAGTTTTACAGTTTATCAAAACCTGACAGCAGAAAAGTTTGACACAGTGCTGACATATGCCGGAAGCAATTACTATTCTGAAGATGTTGTTACAAGGCTTCGTCAAACGCTGTCACCTCTTTGTGATGACCTTGACGAAAATGGTAAAAAAGCTCTTGATTTTTCACAATACCAGTTAAGTGAGGAAGCAAGCGACCCCGAATATGCCTATGCGATAAGCACAAAGCTAATGCTTTCAATTGCAGAGGATGAGGCATATATTTACATCATGGACAAGGATATCGCAGAGGGGTATATAGGTGAAGATGCGTCTTCCTGTGCATTCGCACCGCTCAAGGACTGGCTTACAGCGGATATATCAGGCAAGAAAACTTATTCTGCGCATGGACTTGACTACGGTATAGAGCTTTCTGACTGTAAACTGTTTAACGACATTGGCGCAGATTTTTCCAAGCAGTATCTCTTTATCCGCTACTACCCGCGTAAGGACAGAATAAAGCAGCAGCTTGAGGGATATAAGTCTGCAATTGCCCTTGCTAATAAAATTCTTACACAATAAAAAACGAAGGGGATGTAAAAAAAGTTCAGAACGCAAAAAGGCGGTAATAAGGCTAAACACAGTATATGCGAAAACCGAGGAAAGTTATATTTTTGTTGAAAGATCTCATTTTATTCGATTTTTCGGTGATTTTAAGCCTTTTTGCTACGAACAAACTTCGCCTCTCGACGTACCCACGTACGCCTTCGGGTAACCCAAGCTTCGCTTGGCTCAGTTTGTCCGTTCTGAATCATTTTTTCTATCCCCTTAAAGTGGGGTGTAAAAAACTTAGTTTTTTTACACCCCATTTTTTAATAACTCCTTAAAGGAATGATAACCTTGAATTACCTTATTAAACCCAATCTACCCGAAAACGACGTCACCTTATGCATAGCTGATGCAGATATTTCCGGCATGGAGGTTATAAAGCCGCCTGTTATATCCGCATTGCCCTCTGTACTCCAGAAGCATGCTGATTTGGGGATTTGTATAATTTCCGCCAAAAAGGCTGTATGTCCCCCTGAAAGCTGCGCATACTACGAAAGTGCGCTTTCACCATACGGCTTTGAAATAATCTGCGGAAAAAGCAGTGTTGGCTGTAACTACCCCGATGACTGTGCATATAATGTTGGTATAGCCGGAAATAAATGTTTTTTGAACAAGGATGTATGCGACAAGGTTTTATATGAAATACTTATCAGCGAGGGTTATCAGATATTGCACACAAAGCAGGGCTACGCCAAATGCTCTGTGTGTCCTGTTGATGAAAACTCATTTATCACCGCTGACCCCTCCATCGCAAAGGCAGGCATGAGCATCGGGATGGATGTACTTCTGATAACAAATGAAAGCATAGTTCTGTCCGGATACTCCTACGGTTTTTTTGGCGGATGCTGCGGGCTGAGCGGAAAGCACAAGCTTCTCGTAAACGGAGAAATAGAAACGCATCCAGACAATGAACGTATAAAGAAATTTCTCTCAAAAAAAGAAATAGAGATTAAAAGTCTGAGAAAAGGAAAGCTTTTAGATATTGGCTCCATTTTACCCTTGCTTACAATCTGAAAATACCCCTATTTCCCAACTAAACCTCCGATAAAGTAATTTACATAGTTTTGGAGGTGATGACTTTTTGGACTTTAATACTGCTGTAAGCTTACCTGCAGGTACAGATGTCAAAGAATTTGCAGGGGTTATTACAGGCGAAATTATGAGCAAATACGAAAAACCGTTGCTATACAGAATTACGGAGCATGAATTTCCATACACTTCCCCTAAGGACAGAGTGGAAATATTTAACTTGGCACTAAAGCACGCAACCTTAGATACAGACGACATGCTCGATGCAATTCATTATAACAGGCGCAGGGCACTTATAGAAGAACAGGCTGCCCAGTATCTATCTGAAAACAGCTATATCATAATAAACGGCTTTGTGAATTTCCGGCTTGAGGAATACAAGGATGAGCTGCGCACCCTTTGCCATAATGCCGCAGAAGAGCTTTATGCGACAAGGGAATATGATGAATTTTTAAATATGCTGCGATTTTTTGTTTCAGTACAGGCACCAAAGGAGGGTATTGTCCATATCGTAAAGAAGGACGAAACACTCAGAATTTACAACAAGCGCCGCAGGGATATCACAGACCTGTACGCTGATGAAATCGCCTTTTCATCTGAGGATTTCACGCCTGAGGATATTGTATTGAGTGCACTTATCACAATTGCTCCCAGAAAAATTGTAATACACGATAATAAAGAAAACGATAAGTTATATGATACGATTGCAAATGTATTTTCCGATGTGAAATTTGCCCGGACTTAAAAAAAACCGTGACAAAATGTGCCCATCTTGTCACGGATTTTTTACGTTAATGAACTATTGTACTGCCACCAACAAATTCACGGATAATTGAGGTGGGCGGCACAGGAGACGGCTCCATCTCCTCAAAATAAGAAAGCAGTTCTATAAGCCTTTTTGCACGGCTGTAGTGCTCACTATTCTTCCCAATACTTGAAAGCAGCTTCATCGCAGGTTCTTTGAGAACTGCAAGTTCATATACAAGTGATGAATTAAACACCTCGTCAGCCTCATTCTCAAACGGGAAAATATATTTCTGTTCTCCGCGCCTGACACTTTTCCAGAGCCTAAATGTCGCCTCTGCGGTGGTGTTCCTGAAAGATGCATCGCGCACCATTCTGCGGATAAGTCTGTTATCGGTAGGTGAAAAAGCATTATACTCGTCAAGGCACAGACTTGTCAGCGCGCTCAGGTATATTTTATACTTATTTTCGTGCTTAACACGGCTTGTAAGAAGCTCGTTAAGTGCGTGTATCCCCTCGGCAATTATTATCTGTCCCTCACCGAGAGTTATACTTTTCCCTTTAACGCGGGAACGAATGTTAAAATCATATTTAGGTATCTCTACAGTCTCTCCCGCTGCAAGACGGCTTAAATGCTCATTAAAAAGCTCATAGTCTATAGCCTCCACGCATTCAAAGTCCATCTCCCCTTTTTCATCACGGGGCATACGTTCATCCTCCACATAATAGTCATCCAAAGATATTACGACAGGATTTATATGGTTTATTCTCAAATGCAGACAAAGTCTGTTTGCAAAAGTTGTTTTTCCCGAGGATGATGGCCCTGCAATTAAAACAACCTTAATATCGGGATTAGCCTTTATTTTATCCGCAATACTGCTTATACGCTTTTCGTGAAGTCCCTCTGCTAAGTTTACCAGTTCTGAGCCTTTGCCTTGTTTAATAATGCTGTTAAGGCTGAAAATATTATCCACTCCTATGGTAGATATCCAGTCCCTATAATCCTCAATCGCACAATGTACCTTTCTCCCCGATTTTATTGTGGGGATAAAATCTACGGTGTGGTTAGTCGGATATTTAAGCAGAAAGCCGTCATCATACGGGGAAACATCAAAATTAGCCACACTCCGCACACTGTATGCCAAGGGCTGATATGTCAGGTGATATCTCTTTGCCGTTTTACACAGAGTTATATACTCTGTAGGAAGCGCCTCAATCTGCTCTGCACGATTTTCCTCCCCATTTTGCCTGAAAAGCTCTGCAGCTACATCCTTTTTCAGCTTATATGAACGAAGAGGCTTATTTTGACTGATTATTTCATTCATCTTTTCCTTAATCTGCCTTGCAACCTCTTGCCGGTTATTCTGAGTATTCTCTATCTCAAAATATGTGGATTTGTTGACGGATTGCCTTACCAGAATTGTATTACCGTTTGAAATCTGCTCTGCTGCATTCAGCAAAACCAGAATAAGACTTTCTTTGTAAATAAGGTAACCCTCATCATCAGCGATTGTTAACGGACGGACAATATCCCCCTCGCACAATACATAGTCCGCACTGGCAATACGATTGTTGACTTTACAGCACAGAACGCTTTCTTCCATGTTATTCTGCGTTATATATTCTCCTGCCGTAGTTGACTCAGGTACGGTTATTCTATTTTCTTCATAGGTAAAAGTTATCATTTTCCATCACCTCAGAAATTCAAGTGCTTTTCGCTTTTTCTCTATTATTTCATCAATTCGGTTAATGTAATCTGCGGCTTCTTTCGGATTGAAAACACGCTCTATCCTGTCACCGCGCACCATTTTTGTTGATGCACCGCCGCCCATCGCCAGAACAGTCTGTATTTCCTCCATAATATATATGTTGTACAGGCTTTCATGCCCCTTTAAGGAAAATCCAACATTTTCAAGATTTCCCAGAGTATTTTTCTGTTTATACAAATAGTATGGATTATACCCATGTTCTGTCAGAAAATCGTATGCATATTGGACCATGCTATCCATATCCGACGCAAAGCGAAGTTTTTCAAAATCACTTATCAACCGTGCCGCCCTTTTAAGATACATTGTATGCACAGTAACCGCATCAGGTGAAAGATCACACACTTTCACCACAGTTTTTTTGAAATCCTCTGTGGTTTCTCCTGGAAGTCCGGCAATAATATCGGCATTTATACTGAACGAATCGTATTTATGCGCCATGTCAAACGCTTTGACTGTTTGCTCC
>SVJI01000087.1 GCA_015069065.1 Oscillospiraceae bacterium
GTCTCCTTACTTATCGGTAGTCTGCTCTCTCTGAAGAGGCAGCATTATCCCGTCAATGGTTATTCCCGAAATATCTCCGCCTATTATTTCCCCGTCGCACACAATTATATTTGCACGCGCATTCTGTGACGGAATAAGATATGTATATCTTTTGCATTTTTTTCCTTTATATTTACTTATATCATAACCTCCCTTTTTCAAAAGAGAGTTGTATCGTTCATACACTGCCCCGAACTCCTTTGGAATCGTGAACTCCACAACCTCGTAGGGAGTTTCTGACACATCATCGTAGCCCATTTCCCTGACTTTTTGTGAGAAAGCTTCACTGCTGCCTGTAAAAGACCAGATAACATATACCAATATAATTGCTGCCAAAGATACGGCGGCTGCCTTAAAACAGTTTTTCATACAAAAACACCCCTTTGAAATATAAGTATTCCAAAGGGGTAAGTTTTATTCTGCTGAGAACGGAAGAAGTGCAATGTGACGCGCACGCTTAATAGCGATTGTCAGCTGACGCTGATGCTTAGCACATGTGCCTGTGATTCTTCTGGGAAGAATCTTTGCTCTCTCAGAAACGTAACGACGAAGCTTTGCAACGTCTTTGTAATCGATATCTGTAACCTTATCAACACAGAACTGGCAAACTTTCTTCTTTGCTTTGCGCGCTCTGAAAGGTCTTTCAGTCTTTTCCATCATGGCTAAAACCTCCTCTAATTAGAATGGTAAATCATCATCAGTACCCATGGGCGAGATAGGCTCAGGCAGTGAACCAAAATCATTTGATGCAAAGGAATCCTCTGCAAAAGGTGTCTGGGAATCACGCTTACTTTCTGCAAAGTAAACCTGACTTACAATAACTTCAGTAGCGTAGCGCTTCTTTCCGTCATTATCGTCCCATGAACGAGTTTGAATACTGCCCTCAAGAGCAACCATGCTGCCCTTTTTAAAGTACTTGGAAATAAACTCCGCAGTCTGTCTCCACGCAACACAGTTGATGAAATCTGCCTTACGCTCCTCGCCCTGACGGACGAAGTTACGGTCTACCGCAATAGAGAATGAACAAGTGCTTACTCCCTGCGGTGTGCTGCGAAGCTCGGGGTCGCGTGTGAATCTGCCCATCAAAATAACCTTGTTAAGCATATTATTCCTCCCCTTTACGCTTCCTTGCGGATTGTGATTGAACGCATAACACCGTCGGTGATTCCGTAAATTCTCTCAAGTTCCTTGGGGAACTCAGGATTTGATGCGAAGTTCACAAGAACGTAGTAACCCTCTGTCTTGAAGTCGATGGGATAAGCAAGCTTTCTCTTTCCCCATACGTCTACGCTTTCAACAGTTCCGTTATCAGCAATAAGCTTCTGGAACTTCTCGGAAAGAGCAGTAATCTTCTCCTCCTCAAGCGCACTGTCAAGAACAAAAATGGTTTCATACTTGTTGATAATTTCAGCCATTTTCTACACCTCCTTCTGGACTTTGGCTCCGAACCTACCCGGAGCAAGGATAGCATTTAATCAAAATGCCTTGTTATTATATAACGCACTGCGTCCGTTGTCAAGTTTTTTTTGCAATTTTCCCCAAACTACATCTATATGATATGGATTATGACACAATGCCGCAGATTTTTCTTTACAAACTACCTAATATATGGTAGTATAAATTTAACAAGGTACAAGCAGTAGTGGTGCTTGTGTCAACAAAATTTAATATCAGGAGTGATTATTATGGCAAAAAATCAGGCAAAAATCGATGGTCCTATTTATGACGCACGTGAGCTTGGCAGCGGCAAAATGGTTGTTCTGGGCTTGCAGCACATGTTTGCAATGTTCGGTGCGACAGTGCTTGTCCCGCTTCTTACAGGATTGAGCGTTTCAGCAACACTTTTGTTTGCAGGTTTAGGAACACTTTTGTTCCATCTTCTTACAAAAGGTAAGATTCCGGCATTTTTAGGTTCTTCTTTTGCATTTCTCGGTGGCTACTTTGCAATTGCAGAGGTTTGTAAGAATGCAGGCCTTGAAAACTTCTCTGCATATGCAGGTGTCGGCGTTGCCTGCGCAGGTCTTCTGTATGTAGTTCTTTCAATACTCTTTAAAGTTTTCGGTGCAAAGAAAGTTATGCGCTTCTTCCCCCCGATTGTAACAGGTCCTATCATTATCGCAATAGGTCTTATCCTTTCTAAATCCGCTATTGATAATTGTGCAGGTAACTGGTGGCTCGCTATCGTTGCTATTCTTACAATTATCATTTGCAACATTTGGGGTAAGGGCATGATTAAGATTGTCCCCATCCTTTTGGGCGTTGTTGTTTCCTATGCAGTTGCAGCGGTTACAAACTGCGTTGATTTCACAGCTGTTAAGGAAGCTGCCTGGATTGGTCTTCCTGTTGTTTGGAAAAACACAGCATTCTCACTCTTTGACGGTGCAGATGCATCAGTTCTGATTACAGCAATTATAGCAATCGTTCCTATCGCAATCGCTACAATTATAGAGCATATTGGTGATATTTGTGCTATCAGCTCAACAGTTGAGAAAAACTATATCGAGGAGCCCGGTCTTCACAGAACTCTTCTGGGTGACGGTCTTGCAACATCTCTTGCTGCACTTTTCGGTGCTCCTGCAAATACTACATACGGCGAAAACACAGGTGTTCTCGCACTTACAAAGGTTTATGACCCCAAGGTAGTAAGACTCGCTGCTTACTTTGCAATTCTGTTCTCATTCTCACCGAAGTTTGCAGCACTTATCAATTCAATGCCCGCTCCTGTTGTAGGCGGTGTTTCACTCGTTCTTTACGGTATGATTTCTGCCGTTGGTGTAAGAAACGTTGTTGAAAATAAGGTTGATTTTACAAGTTCCAGAAACGTTATCATCGCAGCACTCATCCTCGTTCTTTCTATCGGTATCAACTACAGTGCAGCCGGTGCAATCGTTATTCCTGTCGGCGCAATCACAATCAGCCTTTCAGGTCTTGCTGTAGCGGCACTTGTAGGTATTATCCTTAACGCAGTTCTTCCCGGTAAGGATTATGAATTTGGCGCAGATTTGCAGGGAGATACTTCTGTAAACTTCAAAGTATGATCGGATGACAACAAAAAACCACTTGCATATGCAAGTGGTTTTTTTATTTGCAATTATATTACGAGAGAAATCAGATAGCTCTTACAACTTTTCCGCTTCTCAGGCAACGGGAGCAAACGTGGATTGTCTTGGGAGAACCGTTTACAACAGCCTTTACAGTCTTGATGTTGGGCTTCCAAGCACGATTTGATCTTCTGTGAGAGTGGCTTACCTTAATACCAAAAGTAACACCCTTACCGCATACATCACATTTAGCCATATCTATTTCCCTCCTTAGGAATACTTTCATTTCATAACACGCATAGGTTATTCTAACAGATAAAAACCAAAAATGCAAGTATTTTTTTTATTTTTTTCAAATTTCTTCAATTCAGGCATTATTACTTCTTAATTTAAATGGGTTTATTCTTGATTTTTTGGATAAATAATGTATAATATATAGTGATGTTTTGTTGCCGAAAGGATTTGTAAAAATGAAAAATCTTATTATAATTGACGGAAACAGCATAGTAAACCGTGCATATTACGGAATCCGTCCTCTTTCCACTAAAAGCGGTATTCCTACAAATGCCATATATGGTTTTATGAACATCATGCTGAAATATATCGACGAATATAACCCCGACTATCTGTGCGTGGCGTTTGATTTGCGCGCTCCTACATTCAGGCATAAAATGTATGACGCGTACAAAGCGCAGCGCAAGGGCATGCCTGATGATCTGGCAGAGCAGATGCCACACCTTAAAGAGGTTCTTTCTGCCATGAACATACTTCAGCTTTCTCTGGAGGGTTATGAGGCAGACGACATCATCGGTACAGTAAGCCGCATTTGTGATGAAAACGGTATTAAGTGCGGTATTGTAACAGGAGATAAGGATGATTTGCAGCTGGCAAGCGGTAATACCAGCGTTCTCCTGACCACTACACGCATGGGACAAACCACAACAGAGGTACTGAACGATAAGGGGGTATTTGACAAATACGGTGTTACTCCCGAGGAATTTATTGCAGTAAAGGCACTGATGGGTGATTCCTCGGATAATATCCCGGGTGTCAAGGGAATCGGTGAAAAAACTGCATTTGACCTGTTGAGTCATTTTCATTCTCTTGACAATCTGTATGAACATATTGACAGTGAGCATATAAAAAAATCTGCGCGTGAAAAGTTACTTGCAGGGCGTGAGGATGCATATCTGTGCCATAAGCTGTGCGCAATTGACCGCAATGTTCCCATCAGCTTTAACATTGAGGATGCTGCATATACATCACCCAATAGTGCTGCACTTTCAAAAAAGCTCGAGGAGCTTGAGCTGAAAAAAATTGCACAGCGTCTGTGCAGCGATGAGGTATCAGCACAAGAGGAGTTAAAGACAGTAGTAATTCTTCAGGCAAGTGAAGATATAATAAAAAAATGCAATGAATATAAAGAATTTCACTTTATATTACGCGGGGAGAAAATAGAATTTCTTTACGAGGGTGCATCCTATGAATGTGCTCCTGCTCTGCTCAAGGAAATACTGGAAAACTCCAATATAAAAAAATATACCCATGAGTATAAAAAGGTACGCCATGTGCTGTCAGACCTCGGAATATCTCTTAGCGGCGAATTTTACGACAGTGAAATTGCAGCATATATCATTGACCCGACCAAATCTGAATATGATGTTAACGAGCTGCTGCAGGGGTATTCACTTTCGCCCACGGCGCAGAGTCTGCCCGCACTCTACAAAGCACAGACCGACATCTTGAAAGAGCGCAATCAGATGATGCTTCTGGAGGATATAGAATTACCTCTGGAAAATGTGCTTTATGACATGGAGCTTGCAGGGTTCAAAATTGACCGCGAAGAACTTTTGACCTTTGCGAAAAAGCTTGGCGAGAGAATTTGTGCACTGGAGAGCAGTATCTACTTCATGGCAGGCGGAGAGATAAACATAAATTCCCCCAAGCAGCTTGGCAAGCTCCTGTTTGAAGATATGGGACTGCCCATAATAAAAAAAACAAAAACCGGTTACTCCACAGATTCATCTGTTCTGGAGAAGCTCCGCGGAAAGCACGACATTATTGACAGTATTATAGAATACCGTCATTTAACAAAGCTGAAATCTACCTATGCCGATGCGTTCTTACCACTGCTGGATGAAGAAAGCAGAATCCGCTCAACCCTCAAGCAGACAGTAACTGCAACAGGCAGAATAAGCTCCGCAGAACCGAATCTCCAAAACATCCCCGTACGCAGCCAGATAGGCCGTGAAATCCGGAAGATGTTCGTTGCAAAGAATGGATGTATGCTTGTGGGCGCAGACTACTCGCAGATTGAACTGAGGGTGCTGGCACATATGTCACAGGATGAAACCATGCAGAACGCATATATAAATGATGACGATATTCATACCATTACTGCATCTCAGGTGTTTGGTGTTCCCGATTTTCTGGTAACTGATGATATGCGTTCGAGGGCAAAGACCGTCAATTTTGGTATAATTTACGGACAGAGTGAATTTTCACTGGCAGGGGAGCTTAAAATTTCCCGCAAAGAGGCAAAGGAATATATCGATAATTATTTTGCACACTACAGCGGTGTAAAGAACTATATGGACGAAACGATAGAAAACGCAAAAAAGACCGGTTTCGTAACAACTCTGCTTGGCAGACGCCGCTATATACCCGAGCTTAGTGCAAAGAATTTCAATCTCCGTTCATTTGGGGAGCGTGCTGCTATGAACACCCCTATACAGGGCACCGCAGCCGATATTATTAAGATAGCCATGGTAAAGGTCAACCGTGCACTTGCGCGCAAGTGCCCCGATGCTCGTCTTATACTACAGGTGCATGACGAGCTTATCTGTGAAGTTCCAAGTGAATCTGCCGAGCTTGCCGCAGCGATATTAAAAGAGGAAATGGAAAACGCAGTAAAACTCAGTGTACCGCTGCGTGCAGATGTAAAAATAGGAAAAAGCTGGTTTGAAACTAAGTAAAGCGAGAGGTAATATATATGAAAATGCTTATCGGCCTGACAGGAAAAACAGGCAGCGGAAAATCAAGTGCAGCAAAAATTTTTGAAAATTGCGGTGCATATGTTGCAGATTGTGATATTATCGCTCATGACGTTCTGTGTGACAAAGAGATAAAAAAAACACTTTGCAGATTGTTTTCCGAAGAAATTTTAAATAGCTGCGGAGATATAGACAGAAAAGCTTTGGGAAGCATTGTGTTTTCAGACAAAGAAAAGCTCGCACAATTAAACGGCATAGTTCATCCTGAAATAATACGCAGAGCTTTAAGATGCTGCAGGGATTCGGGAAAAAGAATTTGTGTAATTGACGGGTCTGAGCTTGAAAGCAGCGGTGTTGACAAAATGTGTGACCACATTGTTGTAATAACTGCAGAAGA
>SVJI01000088.1 GCA_015069065.1 Oscillospiraceae bacterium
GTTTACGATCCGAAGACCTTCGTCCTTCACGCGGCGTCGCTGCATCAGGGTTTCCCCCATTGTGCAATATTCCCCACTGCTGCCTCCCGTAGGAGTCTGGGCCGTGTCTCAGTCCCAATGTGGCCGTCCAACCTCTCAGTCCGGCTACCGATCGTCGGCTTGGTGAGCCATTACCTCACCAACTACCTAATCGGCCGCGAGCCCATCCTTGAGCGATAAATCTTTGATATTAAAATCATGCGATTTCAATATGTTATGCGGTATTAGCACACCTTTCGGTGTGTTATTCCCCTCTCAAGGGCAGGTTACTCACGTGTTACTCACCCGTCCGCCACTAAGCAACCAAAGAAATTGACCGAAGTCTCAATCTAAGGCACTCCGTTCGACTTGCATGTGTTAAGCACGCCGCCAGCGTTTGTCCTGAGCCAGGATCAAACTCTCTAAAAAATGGTATATACAGAAGCTATTGCTTCAATATATCATGTTTTGAGTTTTTGGCTCATTTAAATACTTTGTACGTTGTTTACTGTACTGTCTGGCTTGTATTCGCCTAAAGTTAATCTCAAATGAATGTTACTTCTTTTGAGCCCTTACGCTATTTAATTTTCAAGGTTCCATACGCCCTGCTTTTTCAAGCGAGCTTGTTTATTATACATCGCTTTTTCTTCTTTGTCAACACCTTTTTTAAACTTTTTTAAGTTTTTTTGACGATGCCTTTGACGATGTCTTTTTCCCTATGCTGCTTTTTGCGACAACGTTATGTATGTTACTACTTTTTCTCCTGAAAGTCAATAGTAAAATGTACAAAAAATTAAAAAACGTCATTTTGAATAATTAAACAGTTGAAATCAAGAGCAGAATATGTTATAATTAGACGATTTTATGTCGCAAGGCGACGGATTGGAGAGAAGATATGAATAATCAAAAAGACTTCAAGCCGTACATTCCTGCAGAAAGGATAACCCCAGAAATAACAGTTACTTCTATTATAATGGGAATTATCCTTGCAGTTGTATTCGGCGCAGCAAATGCTTACCTCGGTCTTAGAGTCGGAATGACTGTTTCCGCTTCTATTCCCGCCGCAGTTATAGCGATGGGTGTCATTCGCGTGGTAATGCGAAAGAACTCAATTCTTGAAAGCAATATTGTACAGACAATTGGTTCTGCCGGAGAATCACTGGCAGCCGGTGCGATATTTACACTTCCCGCACTTTTCCTGTGGGCAGCTGAGGGTAAAATGGACAAGCCCGGCATAGTTGAAATAACAATCATCGCTCTTTTGGGCGGACTTTTGGGTGTATTCTTCATGGTACCGCTTCGTAATGCGCTTATCGTAAAAGAGCATGGTATTCTTCCCTACCCTGAGGGTACTGCCTGTGCGGAAGTTCTCCTTGCAGGTGAAGAGGGCGGAGCAAATGCGGGAACAGTATTTGCCGGAATGGGATTTGCGGCTCTGTTCAAATTTATAATAGACGGACTCAAAGCAGTTCCCAGTGAAGTATCGCTTCGTTTCAAAGGATTTGCAGGAGAGATCGGCACACAGATATATCCCGCTGTAATGAGCGTTGGTTATATCTGCGGTCCCAGAATTTCTTCCTATATGTTTGCAGGTGGTGTTCTTAGCTGGATGGTGCTTATCCCCATGATGGTACTCTTCGGAAAAGAGCTTATACTCTATCCCGGAAGCGTTCCCATTGGCGAGCTTTTTGCCGAGGGCGGCGCAAGCGCAATCTGGGGAACTTATATCAGATATATCGGTGCAGGCGCACTTGCCGCAGGTGGAATCATCAGTCTTATAAAATCGCTTCCTCTTATTATACGCACATTTAAGGATGCGCTTAAGGGTATGGCGAGTGGCGGTAAGGTACAGATTGACCGTACATCCGATGACTTAAGCATGAAACTTGTACTGGCAGCAATTGCGGTACTCACCCTTTTGGTATGGCTCGTACCTCAGGTGCCCGTATCACTTCTGGGCGCTGTTATAGTAGTAGTATTTGGTTTCTTCTTCGCCACTGTATCCTCACGTATGGTAGGTCTTGTAGGAAGCAGTAACAACCCTGTTTCAGGTATGGCAATAGCAACACTTCTTTTCGCAACACTTATACTCAAAGCAACAGGCGGCACTGGTGTTCCCGGTATGCAGGGTGCAATAGCGATAGGTTCTATTATCTGTATTATTGCCGCTATTTCAGGCGATACCTCACAGGACCTCAAAACCGGTTATCTTTTAGGTGCAACGCCTAAAAAGCAGCAGATTGCCGAGGTTCTCGGTGTTGTATCTTCCGCATTTGCTATTGGTGCTACTCTCTACCTGCTTGATAGTGCATGGGGCTTTGGCTCAGCCGAGCTTGGCGCACCGCAGGCAACCCTTATGAAAATGATTATTGAGGGTGTAATGGATGCAAACCTCCCCTGGAATCTGGTATTGATTGGTGTATGTATTGCAGTAGTGGTTGAAATCGTAGGTATCCCTGTTCTCCCCTTTGCAATTGGTGTATATCTTCCTGTACAGCTCAATGCATGTATTATGGTTGGTGGTCTTATCCGTCTCTTCGTTGACAGAATGAAGAAGGATGAGGCAGAGAAAACTGCCATCACAAACGACGGTATTCTTTTCTGCAGCGGTATGATTGCCGGTGAAGGCATCGTGGGAATTATCCTGGCACTTCTTGCAGTATTCGGTGTTGATAAGGCGATTGATATTTCAGGTGTGCTCGGACTTTCAGCACCTGTAGCAAATATCGGCAGTCTCATAGTATTTGCACTTATAATATTCTCTGTATTAAAGTTTTCTGTACTGAGAAAGCGTAATAAATAATTATGAAGAAAAAGAAAATTGTATCAGAAAATTATCTTGAAAGGATTCCTGTCCGCAGTTCATATTTAAAATGGACTGCTTCGGAGGATGGAAGTGTCACCCTTGAAATTGAGAACACAGGATTTTTCAACACTGTGGCACAAAAGCTTTTTGGCAAGCCTAAAACTTCTTACGTACACCTTGATAAAACAGGCAGTTTTGTATGGCCTCTTATCGACGGTAAGAAAGATATACTTTCTCTGGGAGAGGATGTACGTCTGAAATTCGGAGAAGATGCAGAGCCATTATACGAAAGGTTGGCAAAATTCTTTCAAATACTTGAAAGCTATAATTTCATAACGTTCAAATAAATAAAATGCTCAGCTACCTGGTAGCTGAGCATTTTATTTATTTACTTTGTATTGACTTTTTAATAGCTATTTTCATTGCCTTTTTCTCGGCATGTTTTTCCTGTTTTTCATCCACAATTGAATAGATAACAGGAATTACAAATAGCGTAAGGAACGTACCTACTGTCAAACCGCCTACAAGGGCTACTGCAAGGGGCTGCATCATTACTCCTCCGCCCTCGGAATCTAAAGCCATGGGCAAAAATCCCAGAATTGACGTAAGAGATGTCATGAGGATAGGCCTCATTCTTACAATACCTGCATTTACAACCTGCTGCATCCTCGGCATGTCAGGGTTTTCCCTCTTTTGATTGTTGATAAATTCAATCAAAACAATCGCGTTATTAACAATAATACCTATCAGCATCAATATACCAATACAGCTTATTACACTAAGCGGTGTTCCCGAAACAACCAGTCCGAGTACAACACCTATCATCGCAAGCGGAAGCGTACACAGAATTATCAGCGGATGTATCAGGTTTTCAAACTGTGCAGCCATTATCATATACATAAGAAGTATTCCCAGAAGTATTGCCGCAACAAGTGACAGCATGGCTTCAATCATCGTTTCATATGCACCTGCCGATTCCTGAGATACTCCCTCTACTGTTCCTACCTGCGATTCAATAGCATTGTTAAAGCGGCGTGTTACACTTCCTAAATCGCTGCCGTAAATCTTACCTGTAAGTGTTACAACTCGTTTCTGGTTAATACGGGTAAGTGTTGTCTGTCCCTGTTCAATATAGAGATTTGCAATGTCGGAAAGGGTAATCCACTGACCCACAGGAGATTTAATCTGCAGAGTTTTAAGCTCCTCATAATTTTTTACATAGTCATCGGGGTAAACAACCCTTATATCATACTCTGAGCCTTTTTGGGTAAATTCAGAAGCCTTTGTACCATTAAGAGCATAATTCACCAAGGTAGCAGCATAGGAGGTATTTATACCGTAGTGCGCCGCACGGTTTTGGTCGAGCTCTATACGAACCTCGGGTTTTGTTTCTCCGATTGAGGTTTCCGTTTCTGTAATTCCATCAATTCCTGCCAGAACCTCCTGCGCTCTCAGTACATAATCTTCAAGTGCTTCATTATCATTAGCAGTAAATCGGAAAGTAACCTCATCCGATGCCATTGACATCGACTGACTCGATGCCTCTATCGAAAGCTCTGCTCCGCTGATATCCGATAACAGTTCTCGTATATCCTGAACAGCATCAGTTGTTGCGGTTTTTCTATTCTCCGCCAGAGTGAGTGTAACAGTTGCCTGATTCGCGTTGGATGCTCCCAAAACAGCCATCATACCACCGGAGCCTACACTGCTTGATATTGTCTGTACGTCCTTATAGTCCTTAACCTTATCTTCAATATCTCTTACCATTTTATCAGTTGCTTCAAGCTGAGACCCCTGAGGAAGCTCGATACTGATTGAAATAGTACCCTCATCACTGGACGGCATGAGTGTCATTCCCTTCATTGAGAGAACAATCATACTCAAAACAAAGATTCCTATTACACCCCAAAGGAACACTTTTCTATGTCCCAGAAGAGTTCTGAGTGTTTTTTCATATACACTGTAGAGATAATTCATCATGGTGTCAAATGGTTTGAGGATGAATGAAAACTTTTTATTGCGTTCCTCTATATTCTCAATTTTAGAAGAAAGCATCGGCACTATAAGAATTGTTGAAATAAGTGATGCTGTCTGTGAAAATACTATCGCAAATGCCAGCTGTTTAAACATTACAGCCATCATATTATCAAGGAACAGTATCGGCACATATACGATACAAGTAGTAAGTACAGATGCTACAACAGCACCGATAACCTCTCCTGTTCCCTTTATCGCACCTATTTGTGCATCATCGTGATATGTTTTGCGCCGCCTGAAAATATTTTCAAGTACAACAACGGCATTATCCACCAACATACCTACACCCAGTGCCAAACCGCCAAGCGATACGATGTTAAGTGTCATACCTGACACAAACAATCCTATAAATGTAGTTATAACGGAAATCGGCATGGAAACACCGATTACAAGGGCGTTTCTCGCATTGCCAAGGAAAAGGAACAGTACAATCATTGCAAGTAATCCACCCATAATGGCACTTTTTGCAACAGAGGCGATTGACTCCTCAATATAGCTTGCCTGCTCCATTGTTATATCATAGTGAAACTTCGGGTGCTGTGCTTTAATTTGTTCAAGTTCCTTTAAAACGCCGTTTACAACATCAACGGTATTTGCATCCGATTCACTGCTTACGGAAACAGATATGGAATTTTCTCCGTTAATTCTGGAAATAGTTTTTGCATCATTATATGCATCCTTTACAGATGCAACGTCCCTGATATATATTACCTGCCCCTGTGATGTGGTGAGGGGTACAAGCCCGATATCTGAAATCTTTTTAAATTCACCCATCATACGAACAGAAAGGTCTTTCTTATTCGATTCGGTATTACCTGCGGGGAGATTGTTGTTCTGCGAAGCGATTGCTGACACTAAATCAGTAAAAGACATATTGTAGCCCTGAAGTCTGTCAGAATCCACCTCAACTTCAATAACTCTGTCCTGACCTCCGCTGATGTTAACAGATGCTACACCGCCGGCTGATTTGAGTCTGTGTTCTACATTATCCTCGATAAACTGCTTTGTTTGTACGAGGTCATACCCCTCGTAGGACACTGACATCATGACAGATGCCATGGATGTCATGTCAAGCTTTAAAACAGTAGGCTCACTTGCATCCTCGGGCAGCATCATTGAAATCATGTCGATATTATTTTCAATGGTGCTTACTGCCTCATCAATATCAGTGTTATTAGAGAACTGAGCCATTACAACGCTCATTCCCTCCATCGACTGGCTCTGCATGGTATCAAGACCTGATACAGAGGCAACTGCCTCTTCTATCGGCTCGGTAATAAGGCTCTCTATTTCCTCTGAGCCTACGTTTTGATAGGTTGTCATAACAATTGCCATTTTTAAATCCATTTCGGGCATGGCATCTATGGGAAGCATCGAAAGGGAATATCCGCCCAAAACAACCATAATCAAAATTACCATAGTAACAGCAATCGGCCTCTTTACCGATAATTCATGTAATTTCATAATATCCGCCTTTCTTATTTAACGATTTTGATTTTATTGTTCTTGTCAGACAGATATTCTTTACCGGAGGTAATTACCTTATCACCTGCATCCAGACCTG
>SVJI01000089.1 GCA_015069065.1 Oscillospiraceae bacterium
CTTTATCTTTACAGGTATTGCAGGGGTTATACTCCACTTTCTTTTTGATTGGACAGGGGGGAGTGTGCTTGTTGCTCCGTTTTCTGCAGTAAATGAATCTATTTTTGAACATATGAAGCTGTTATTTTTTCCTATGCTGTTGTTTGCTTTTGTAGAAAGGCGGTACATAGAAAAGGAGTACGAAAGCTTTTGGTGTGTAAAGCTTATAGGAATAGTTATAGGAGTAATACTGATACCTGTACTTTATTACACTATCCGCGGTGTGTTCGGCGAAATACCTGACTGGGTAAACATAGCAATCTTTTTTGTGGCGGCGGCGGCAAGCTATCTGCTTGAAACAAAAAGCTTTAAACAAAACAGTGTGGAGTGTGAATCCCCTGAAATTGCGTTTATTATTTTGTGCCTGATTGCACTGGTGCTTGTAATTCTGACATTTGCGCCGCCTCATATACCGCTTTTTGAGGACCCGATTAAGGGAACATACGGATATATTTTAAAGGGGATGTAAAAAAAGCCCAGAACGCAAAAAGGCAAAGATATGTAAAAGGCTCCCTTGTGTAAAGGGAGCTGTCACGAAGTGACTGAGGGATTGCTATGTTGAAAAAACTCATTATATTCGTTTTTTCTAAAATTTCAAGCCTTTTTGCTACGAACAAACTTCGCCTCTCGACGTACCCCGTACGCCTTCGGGTAACCCAAGCTTCGCTTGGCTCAGTTTGTCCGTTCTGAATCATTTTTTTCTATCCCCTAGAAAGTGAGTTCCAAAATAAAATTTTGCTCTGCTTCTAAAAAAAACAGTTCACTTTTTATCTGTTTTATGTTAGAATATATATTGAATTATAATGTTTACAATTTTGAAGGGAGCAGCTATGCAGGAAAACATAAGAAACTTTTGTATAATTGCACATATAGACCACGGAAAGAGTACACTTGCTGACCGCTTGTTGGAGCTTACAGGAACAATTGAAAGCCGTGAGATGGAGCAGCAGCTCCTTGATAATATGGATTTGGAAAGAGAGAGGGGTATTACCATTAAGGCACGCGCCGTGCGCCTTAATTACAAAGCACAGGATGGTAAGGATTACGTGCTTAATCTTATCGATACCCCCGGACATGTGGACTTTAATTACGAGGTGTCACGTTCTCTGGCAGCGTGTGAGGGGGCACTGCTTGTTGTGGATGCGTCTCAGGGGATTGAGGCACAGACACTTGCCAACACTTATCTGGCACTTGACCACAATCTTGAGATACTTCCTGTTATCAATAAGATTGACCTTCCCAGCGCACGTCCTGATGAAATAGTAAAGGAAATTGAGGACATTATCGGAATCCCTGCCGACGAAGCACCGAAAATCAGCGCTAAAAACGGCATAAACATAGAGGAAATTCCCGAATATATCGTAAAAAATATTCCCGCACCAAAGGGCGATGAATCAGCTCCGCCCAGAGCGCTTATATTTGATTCCTACTACGATTCCTACAAGGGTGTAATCGTGTATGTCCGTGTAATGGAGGGTGAGATTAAGCCGGGGATGCGTATTCGTTTTATGGCAACAGGCGGAGAGTTTGACGTTGTTGAAACAGGCTATCTGCACCCCAAATGCATGATGCCTTCCAAATCTATAAAAGCAGGCGAGGTTGGTTATATTGCAGCCAGCATAAAAACCGTGCGTGATACTCAGGTCGGTGATACAGTTACAGATGCGGATAATCCTGCCAAGGAGCCTCTTGCAGGCTATCGCACAGTAAACCCCATGGTTTACTGCGGTATTTATCCCGCAGACGGTGCCAAATACGGCGACCTGCGTGAGGCACTTGAAAAACTGCAGCTTAACGATGCGTCTCTTTCATTTGATGCTGAAATCAGTGCTGCACTGGGCTTTGGCTTCCGCTGCGGATTCTTGGGACTGCTCCACATGGAAATAATACAGGAGAGATTAGAGCGTGAATTTAATCTCGACCTTGTTACAACTGCGCCCAGCGTTGTTTACAGGGTGCATAAGACTACAGGGGAAGAGGTATTTGTATCCAATCCCACAAATCTCCCTGCACCTGCTGAAATTGATTATATGGAGGAGCCGTTTGTAAATGCGCATATATTTGTGCCGCAGGAATATGTCGGCGCAATTATGGAGCTGTGTCAGGACAGACGCGGAAATTATGTCGGAATGACATACCTTGATTCAGAGCGTGCCGACCTGCATTACAAGCTTCCTCTTAATGAAATAATCTATGACTTCTTCGATGCGATAAAGAGCCGCAGCCGCGGTTACGCATCCTTTGACTATGAGATGGACGAGTATGTAAAGAGTGACCTTGTAAAGCTTGACATACTGCTTAACGGTGACGTTGTGGATGCACTCAGCTTTATCGTTCACTCTACAAAGAGCTATGCACGCGGACGGCGTATCGCTGAAAAGCTTAAGGAAACTATTCCCAGACAGCTCTTTGAAGTTCCCATTCAGGCGGCAATCGGCGGTAAGGTAATTGCCAGAGAAACTGTTAAGGCGATGCGTAAAGACGTACTTGCCAAGTGTTACGGCGGTGACATAACACGTAAGAAAAAGCTTCTTGAAAAACAGAAGGAAGGAAAGAAGAGAATGCGTCAGGTTGGTAGTGTAGAGCTTCCTCAGGAGGCGTTTATGTCCGTTCTCAAGCTTGATTGATATGATTTATATACACATTCCGTTTTGTGTCAGAAAATGTCTGTACTGCGATTTTTATTCGATTACGGATAAGGGGAAATCTGCCCCTTATATAAAGGCACTGAAAGACGAAATAGCTTCGTTTAAGGGTATGCATACCTCTACTGTCTATATCGGCGGCGGTACGCCGACGGCACTGGGAGAGGGGCTTGTGGAAGTAATTGATGCCGTAAATGAAAGCTTTGTATTTGACGGTGACGTTGAATTTACCGTGGAGGCAAATCCGGGCACAGTGAATGAGGAGCTTTTGAAAAAGCTTCGGGGAAAAGGTGTTAACCGCATCAGCCTCGGGGCACAGAGCTTTAACGATAATGAGCTTGCGGCATTGGGGAGAATCCATACCGCATCCGACATCTTCCACAGCTGTGATGCCATTAAGAGTGCGGGGTTTGAAAATTTCAGCATAGACCTGATGCTCGCAACGCCGTACCAGAGCATGGAGAGCCTTTCTTATTCCCTTGACTGTGTGGAGAAAATTTCACCGCCCCATGTATCGGCATATTCGCTGATTGTGGAGGAGGGAACTCCCTTTTACGATATGCAGCTCAATCTTCCCGATGAGGATACTGAGCGGCAGATGTATTATTATACTACACAAAGACTGCACAAAAACGGTCTTTACAGGTACGAGATTTCAAATTTTGCGAAAAAAGGGTATGAAAGCCGCCATAATTGCGGCTATTGGAAAGATTGTGAATATATAGGTATCGGTGCAGGTGCCCATTCATATTTCGGCGGCGCGCGTTTTTGCAATGCACCTGATATAGAGCGGTATATCTTAGGCGAGGGCAGAAAGGAAGATTATACACAAATCTCTGAAAGGGAACGAAAGCTCGAACTGTTTATGCTGGGGCTTCGTATGACAGAGGGCGTTTTATATAACGGAGAATTTAAGGATAAAGTAAATCCTCTGATAGAGAAAGGTCTGTTAAAACTGCAAGGCGGCAGACTGATGCTGACCGACAGGGGAACAGATTGTGCAAATCTTGTATTTATGGAGTTTTTAGATGATTGATTGCAGAAACTATGTGTTTAAGCTTATTGAGTTCCGTGACAGAACTGAAAAGGAACTAAGGGGAAAGCTTCTGGAAAAAGGCTATGACGAAAATATAATTGAGGACGAGATTGCATTTTTAAAGGATTACGGCTATATAAATGATGCGCGCTATGCACAGCGTTTTGTAAGTGATGCAGTTAATCTTAAAAAATGGGGAAAAATCAGAATCCGCACCGAGCTTTTGCGTAAAGGCGTACAGGGTGAAATTGTCGATAATGCCATAGAGGATGCTTTTTGTGAGGAAAGCGACGACAGGCTGTTTGACATGATGCAAAAGAGGTTTAAGGACTCTGATTTTGGTAACATAAAGGAAAGAAACCGCATATTTAACTTTTATATGCGGAGGGGTTTTACCCCCGATGAAATCAAGGGAGCAATGAACAGAATGTGTTCCTTTGACGACATAATGACAGACGAGTATTAGAATTGGTGGTGACAAAGTGGCAGTAAAGGTAGGTTTTGTTTCACTGGGTTGCAATAAAAATCTGTGTGATACAGAAAATATGATGGGACTTCTGGCAGAAAGCGGGTTTGAGATAACCCCGAATCCCGATGAAGCAGAGGTTGTGGTTGTCAATACCTGTGGTTTTATTGAAAGTGCGAAGCAGGAGTCCATTGACACTATACTGGAAATGGCAAGGTATAAGGAGGCAGCATGCAGACTGTTGGTGGTGTGCGGATGTCTGGCACAGCGGTATGCAGAGGAGATAAAAACCGAGCTTCCCGAGGTGGATGTCATACTGGGAACAACGGCGATTGAGGATATTGTAAAAGCAGTAAACGAGGGATTATCGGGAAAAAAAGCCTCGCTGATTTACGACATTAACAAGCTCATTCGTGAGGATTTGCCCAGAATACGTACAACTGCGCAATATACGGCATACCTGAAAATAGCGGAGGGCTGTGATAACAGGTGTACATACTGTGCTATACCGTATATCCGCGGGAAATACCGCAGTCGGAGCGAGGAGAGTATTCTGGCTGAGGCGCAGGCACTCGCCCTCGACGGTGTAAGGGAGCTTATTGTAGTTGCACAGGATACCACGCGCTACGGAATTGATTTGTATGGCGAAAAAAGGCTCTCTGCACTTCTTAGAAAACTGTGCGCAGTTTCGGGTATTGAGTGGGTAAGGGTGCATTACTGCTACCCCGAGGAAATTGATGACGAGCTTATAAATGTCATAAAAACAGAGGATAAGATTGTAAAGTATCTGGATATTCCTGTTCAGCACGGCTCTGACAGTGTGCTTCGCCGCATGGGAAGAAGAACGAGCAGGGCGAAAATCGAGGCGCTGATAAAAACTCTACGCGCTGAGATTCCCGATATCACTCTGCGAACAAGTATAATTACAGGCTTCCCGGGGGAAACACAGGAGGAATTTACAGAGCTTTGTGAATTTTTGGAGGAGGTACGCTTTGACAGAGTGGGAGTATTTGCATATTCCTGCGAGGAGGGTACACCTGCCGCGCGGATGGACGGACAGCTTGACGAGGAGACAAAGGAAAACCGCCGCGATATAGTTATGGAGCTTTCCCAGAAAATTTCACTTATGCGCAATAAGTCGCAGATAGGAAAAAACCTTACTGTTATAACAGAGGGATTTGAAGACAATCTCTACTACGGGCGCAGCGGGGGAGAAAGCATAGAAATTGACCCGAAAATATATTTCGGTGCCTGCCGGGATCTTTCGGCGGGTGATTATGTACAGGTAACGATTAAGGATTGTGACGTATATGATTTATACGGCGAAGAATGTGAAAGGATGGATATTTAATGAATTTACCAAACAAGCTTACAATGGCAAGAATTATTATGGTGCCGATTTTCATGGCAATAATGCTCAGCGGACATTTTATCTGGGCGCTGATTGTATTTTCACTGGCATCAATTACAGATTTTCTTGACGGATATATTGCCAGAAAATATAATCTGGTATCGTCTTTCGGTAAAATCATGGACCCTCTGGCTGACAAGCTCTTGGCGTTTGGTGCACTTGTGTGCTTTATTCAGCTTGGCGTGGTAGGTGTATGGGCGCCCATTATCATCATTGCGCGTGAGTTTTTTGTAACCAGTATGCGTGTTGTTGCCGTTTCAAAGGGGAAGGTTATAGCCGCATCATGGTGGGGTAAGGTAAAGACTAATGTTCAGCTTTTCGCCATTATTTTTTCCATGCTTCTTTGCGCAGTAGACAAGGCAGAGATTGCAGGGGTTTTAATATGGATTGCCGCTATATTCACCGTAGCAAGCTGGGTTGCATATATCTTTGAAAATATAGCTGTTTTCAAGGATGAAAAATAAGGAGATGCCTGAAATGGAACACTTACGTGTATGTGTCCGAATCAGTAAAGACGCAATAATTCATAACATAAATCAAATAAAAAAATTAGTTCCCCCGAACACAAAGCTGATGCCTGTAATCAAGGCAGACGGCTATGGTCACGGTGCTTTTAACATGGCAAGTGTATTGGAAAATTCGGCGGATTATTTTGCCGTTGCCATTATTGAGGAAGCGCTCGAACTCAG
>SVJI01000090.1 GCA_015069065.1 Oscillospiraceae bacterium
CAGCAATCGGCCTCTTTACCGATAATTCATGTAATTTCATAATATCCGCCTTTCTTATTTAACGATTTTGATTTTATTGTTCTTGTCAGACAGATATTCTTTACCGGAGGTAATTACCTTATCACCCTCATTCAGACCTGAGGCTATCTCTGCATATTCGTCTGTTATAATTCCAACTTTAACATCAATACGCTTTGCAGTGTTCTTTTCCGCTATGTACACGTACTTATTTCCGTCCTCATCCTCAAGCACGGCTTCTGCGGGGATTACAAGTGCATCGGGATTGTCACTTAATGTAAGCGTTATATCAGCAAACATACCGTCTTTGAGCAAGCCGTCATAATTATCAATAGAAACCCTTACAACATACATTCCTGTGCGTGAATCCTTAACAGGGCTGAGAGTTGTAACCACTCCCTCAATATTTTCCACACCTGCGGATTTTACATTTACAATCGCTTTAGTTCCGACCTGTACAAGAGGAATCACTGCCTCTGTGAGGTTTATCTGTGCATCAACCACCTGTGTTGACTTGATTGAAACAACCTCTGTCCCCTGTGCCACCATCTGACCTTTGTTTGCAACCCTGTTTGATATGTAGCCTGAAATCGGTGCCCGCACTACAGTATTTTCCAACGCTGTCTTTGCACTCTGCAGTGCTGCAGAAGCACTGTTAAGTGCAGCCTGAGCCGTCGCTTTATTTTCGCTTAGCACCACACCAACCGTCAAATCGTAATTGCTCTGGGCGGTATTAAGATTTATCTGCGCTGATTCGTAGCGTGTAACTGCAGCATCGTATGAAACCTTACTGATTGCTCCGTTTTCATAAAGAACTTTCTGGTTATCGAGATTTATTTTTGCGTTGTTATATTCAAGCTTTGCCGAATTAAGTGCCGCTTCAAGCTGAAGCTTTGTCTGCTGTGCCGTTCCGTTTGTTATGGTGTTATACTGTGCAAGGGCACTTTCATACGACGCTTTTACCTGATTATACTGATTACGGTAATCAGTGTCATCAATCTGTACAAGCGCCTCTCCCTCCTGCACGTAATCGCCTACCTCGCCATATACTGCTTTTGCTATACCGCTAACCTTGGAGGAAACAACAGTTGATTCTGACGCCTTAATTTCACCTGTATATGTAACTGTATCCTCTATAGATGTTTTTTCAGCCTTATATACCGAAACGTTAATCGCGGTAGCGTCCGCACTCGGAGCGGAGGCTTTTTTATCCTTACCGCATCCTGATAGGCTGACTGTTAAAACCACTGCTGTAATAAAAGCTGCTGTCTTTTTCATAATTGCGTTCCTCTCCTTAGCTATTAAAGTCCGATTTTTATTTCATATCCGTATTTCTCCACTGCAAGCTTATATGAAAGTTTTGCATTCTCAAGCTGAATTTCCGCCTGCATTACACTATTCATAGCCGCTGTGAGCTGTGTGTTTGTTATCATACCAAGATTATGCTGAATTTTGGCAACATCATATTCCTGATTTTTAAGTTCAAGGTTTTGCTGTGCAAGCTTCAGTGAATCCTGTTCATTGAGTATTGTATTATAGCTTGAGTTTATCGACAGAGCAATGAGTTTTTTTGTATTTGTATAATTATAATCCATCTGTATGACGTTTTTGTTAGCTGCAGAATACTCTGATGAGGATAACCCAAGCACCTCTGTAACCTTTCTGTAGCTTAGTGACTGCTCGTATGCTGATTTCAGAGAATAAATATCGTACCGCTGCTCCATAGCAAGTGCAACATCCTCAAAAAGGTTAGCAGAAAACTCCTCATACTCAATATCATCCGTTAAGGTAAGCTGTGCATTTTCGTTATCAATCAAAAGCGCAATCAAAAGACTTTTCTTTGCTATATCAAGACTTCTTTCATATGTAGCACACGCATTTTTCGCCTGATTCATGGCATACTCGGCATTTTTTACGTCAAGCTCTGAAACAAGTCCGAGTGAAAACTGTATGTCCATCGTTTCCTTATTTTCTAAAGAAAGCTCATATCCCCTCTGTGCACTTTCCAAAAGCGCCTCCGAAAGCTTTACGCCGTAATACTTTTGAGTTACATCATACGCCACACTGCTTTGCGCCTGTACCTTTTCCATTTCGGCACTCTTAACTCCTATTTCTGCCTGTTTTACGTAGTACCCCTGCTTGAGTGCAACATTTGCAAGACCCGCCGGAAGTCTGATTACTCCTTTAAAATTCCTTTTATCTTTCTGCGCCTCCTTAAGCTGCCTTTGGGCGTCCTCTATTTTTGCATCTGCGCTTATGAACTGGGGACTGTCATCTGTCGCCATTTTTATCGCATCTTCAAGACTTAACGTATAGACCTGCTGTACATTATCCTGAGCCAGTGCCCCCCCTGCATACAAAAAAATCAATACTGATGTAATCAGCAGTGATACTGTTTTTTTCATACATAACTTCCTTTCTTCTGATTGTCATAGTTCCAATTATATTAGTTTTAATTTCAAATTCAACCAAAGAAGCGTTTATTTAACAAAATATTCACAATCTCAGTATAAATGAGAAATCTGTATCAGCCAGACCGCTGATACAGATTTCTTTTTATTTTGAAATATTTACTATCTCATATTCGATTTTGCCCATGGGTGCCTCTACAATTACCACTTCCCCGACTTTATGTCCAAGAAGGGCTCCTCCTAGGGGAGACTCGTCAGAAATCTTACCCTTCATCGGGTCTGCCTCTGTTGAGCCTACAATCAAATACTCTGTTATTTCGCCGTCGTCAAGGTCCTTTACAGTGATTTTCGCGCCTATCGAAACAACATCTGTTGCAATACCGTCTTCATCAATTATCTCTGCATTTTTAAGCATGTTCTCTATTTCTGCAATCCTTGCCTCGATTTCAGCCTGTTCATTTTTTGCCTCGTCATATTCACTGTTTTCTGACAAGTCACCGAAAGATTTTGCAATCTTAAGAGCTGCGGTGTTTTCCTTTCTTCTGACATTTTTCAGATTATCCAGCTCATCCTGAAGTTTTTTCAATCCCTCATTTGTGAGCAGCACCTTTTTTGCCATACCAGCATTACCTCTTTTCATTTTATCCTTTTATTTTATACCAAAACCGATATTACCCCATATACACTTATCGAGGTTTCGGCACATCTACAACTCTGTCTATTATATTATTAAATTTTCTCCCTGTCAAGCAAAAAAATTTCATCAGCACTTACGTTAACATCGACCTGCGCATTATCGTCAGGTAATTCGCCCAGTAATTCGTATAACTGCGCGCCCCCTACGCCGCCCCATACTTTCTGAATCCTCGACAATTTAGCATCTGAAATGGATATGCTTTGCACGTTTAGGACTCTGTCATGTATTTTGCCAAATCCGCACATGTCGATCACAGGGATATTTTCCGGACAGCTAATCTGCGCGCTGTTACATTTGATAACCATTGAATCAGGTAAAAGCTTATCACCAAAAGAGGATAGCTGCCTTACAAGGACACCGTGTTCAAAGTAGAGGTCATCAAATCTCGTCATTTCACACCTGCTTGGTAAAATTACAGTAAAAAGTCTTGACAGCTTGTATATTCTGGAAATAATTGCAAATGCTTCATCTGCGTCCCCTATAATAAATATTTCCTCAAGAGGGATTTTCGCTCCGAATTTAATTGCTGCTTTCCTGCAGATTTTATCCATGACAGGTAAAACTGTATAAAGAGAGAAGCCGTTGTATCTTTTTAGTCTATCCTTAAAGATTTTCTTCGTCAGCTGCGATTTTGGAAGAATAACGTTCTCATCCTTAACGTGCCGTGCAAACTTTCTCAGTGATGCATAGCGGTTTTTTACAGTTACGATGGACATATTTTCGTACTCCTCACACTCATACGAATGTGAAAATACGCCGTTTTTCTGAGAGGTGCTTAATATAACATTCTTCTTCAAAAAATTCACCTCCTTGTTTATTATCATATTCAAACAAGAAGGTGATTATCTCATTTAATTGTAATTTTATCCTTTATACTGTCAAATTTAGCCGCGCCTATCCCGTCGACCTTTTTAAGCTGAGTCAATGACTTGAAAGGTCCGTTTTCAGTTCTGTAGCTGATAATATTTTTCGCAATTGTGTTTCCTATTCCGTCCAGCTTGCATAAT
Source organism: Oscillospiraceae bacterium (assembly GCA_015069065.1). GTDB lineage: Bacteria > Bacillota > Clostridia > UMGS1883 > UMGS1883 > UMGS1883. The sequence continues at coordinate 4,134 of SVJI01000090.1, forward strand.
TGATATAAGTCTGCGGTGTTTATATTTATCTTTCCGGAGGAAGACGATAAACTCTCCTGTTTAGACGGAACTGTAAGCTCCTCTCCGTTAATCAGTATGAGTGCCAGATTGATTTTGTCAAGGTCTGCATCCTCCGTCTCACCGCCGGCTGCCATAACAGCATCTTTAAAACGGCTGCCATCCTCCAGTTCATAATATCCCGGAGCATTTACAGCACCCTTTATATGTATTCCGATAACTCCTGTATCAGAGGTTTGGTCTGTACCATTTGTTTTGAATAATATAACTACAAGCAGTATTACTACCACAAATACATAAAACATTAAGTCACTTAAGATTTTTTTACCTTTCATCGGTAAGCTCTCCTTTTGTAAATACAAGTGCCTTATCGGCAATATCATTGATTTCTTTCCTTGTATCAAGGTTTTCCGTTTGTGCGCCGATTTCTGTAAGTTCCTCATAGGCACGCTTTGTTTCACTGCTTCCGCGAGGGGATTTTTCAACAATTTTATAAAGCACCTTCGCGAGGGACAGATTGTATTTATCCTTAACGGCAGCCATGCCTGTTGCAATGCGGTATTGCTGCGCACTCAATTCATAATCACCGCTTGCATAATACATGCGAGCTTTTTCCACGAGATTGTCAAGATTATAAACATCTCTTTTTATCGCCCTGTCAATCAGTGAAATCGCTTCATCGCGCCATGATTCTGCATCCTTTCCCATCCGCAATGAAGTAGCTGCCATGCGGCAGCTTTCACTGTCGGCAAAATTTATTGCAGCTGAGGTCTTGTAAAGTACGGCTGCAGAAAAATAGTCTTTACTTTCAAATTTTACCGCGGCACTCACACGCATGAGTGATTGAACAACAAGCATAACCGCTATAACAACGAGGATAGAAAGTGCATAGAGAGTCTTTACAACAGACTCATTTTTTAGATTTCGTTTCAGGTAAAGCCCTGCAGAATATTCATTATATGCACACAGTAAAGCCCACATAAGTATCATAGCAAAATTTAAATCAGACGGCAAAATCATGACAAGCACAGTCAAAAGTATCCCTGCGAGGCTTTCCCATGTTTTCACTCTGCAAAAGTTCATGACAACCCTTGCCGAGACGGCGACACAAAATATGGCACCAATAATTCCCGATGATGCAAACATATGCCCCAACAATCCTACAGAAATATCTTTGCCGTAAGAACGGATGTCGAAAATTGCTTTCCCGCTTCGGAATCCTCCACCTGCCCCGAAGAGATGCTTTGATGCATATGAAAAAACATCGCAAAACGCATCCGCCCTGTGTCCGGAAAAGGAAAACAATCCCACAATTACGGCAAATACTCCCGCGCACAAAAGAGAAAACATAACAAAGCGTTTGTTTAATTTCATAAAGCAAATATAAAGTACAGCCAGAATCAATGCAAACATCAATGCTATAAAGCTTTTTGCCATAACGAACACAAAAAGCATACAAATTATCTGCAGAGCCAAAATTCTTCTGCGCGACTTTATACTGTCCTTATATAGAACTAATGTTAACGCTATACAAACAGACATAAAAATTGCCAGATAATGATTATTTCCAAATCCCTGTGAAAACCCGCTTTTTTGCGCAAAAGGAACCATACATACAATCCAGTAAAAAATATTCAACACCGCGCACAGTGTCCCGCTGATATTAAGCATATACATCATCCTGCGGCGGATACTTTCTGTGGAGTCTACAGAAAAGTAATCAAACGTACACTCAAAAAGGAGAACTACCGTCGCCAGAGCAAATATGTAAATAAGGTGTCCCTCTCTATTCCCTGCCCAAAACGATGCTATGAGTGAATATATCAGTAACCCAAGCATAAGTG
>SVJI01000091.1 GCA_015069065.1 Oscillospiraceae bacterium
TTTAATGGCGAGGTTTATCGCCTCGGTAGCATTTTTTGTGAATATAATCTGCTGCGGGCTGTCTGCGCCAATCAGTGCTGAAAGCTCCTCGCGACATTCGAAGATTTTATCACTGCTTTGTCTGGAGAGAGTGTGTCCTCCGCGACCGGGATTTCCGCCGCTGCCGCGCATAAAATCAGTAACGGCATTTATAACGCAGTCCGGCTTTGGAAAAGTGGTTGCAGCATTATCAAGATAAATCATGGCAAATCTCCTTATATTTTTGAATAAACTTTTTCTCCGTCAATTACAGACTCAACATAAAAAGCGCGTATTTTTATACCAAGCTCATTGGCTGCATGAGCGACAATTTTCATTGCAGAATCTTCAAAGCGCAGACTGTATCCGCAACCCTCTTTTGCAAGAAGCTGCGGAGTCTGTATTACATTTGAATAAACGCCGGATTCATAAATGCGGCGCTTTATTCTGTTGGCAGAGGTTACGGAGGCAACAGTTGCAAGCATACAAACTCTCCTTTCATAAATAGTTATATAATCATTCTATGTAAGTCTGCTGAATTTTGCCAGTTTAAAAAAGAATAAAGGGTGGAGTAAAAAAACACAGTTTTTTACTCCACCCTTATTTAGGGGATAGGAAAAAAGGATTTGCGTTCTGGACTTTTTTTACATCCCCTTTATTCTAACTCTGCAATTTCGTGATACAAATCTGCATACCTTCCGCCAAGTTTTACCAGTTCCTCATGCGTTCCGCGCTCGACAATGCGCCCCTGCTCCAGTACCATGATTGCGTTTGACTTACGCACGGTTGACAATCTGTGTGCTATTACCAGAGTAGTGCGGTTTTCCATCAGTGCATCCATACCTTCTTCAATGTGGCGCTCAGTCCTTGTATCAACCGAGCTTGTCGCTTCGTCAAGAATCAGTATCGGTGCATGGCTTATTGCCGCGCGGGCGATATTAAGCAGCTGCCGCTGCCCCTGTGAAAGGTTTGCCCCGTCATTTTCAAGTAACGTGTCGTAGCCGTTTTGAAGATTTATTATAAAGGAATGTGCCGAAGCCACCTTTGCCGCGGCAATTACCTCCTCATCTGTTGCGTCGGGACGGCCGTAGCGTATGTTCTCCATAACCGTCCCTGTGAAAAGGTGCGTGTCCTGCAGTACCATTGCAATGTTTTTGCGGAGAAATGCACGGTCAATCTGTTCGATAGGAACACCGTCGATAGTAATGCTGCCCTCTTTTATATCGTAAAAACGGGAGAGAAGATTTGTGACAGTGGTTTTGCCTGCACCTGTAGAGCCTACGAAAGCAATCTTCTGCCCCGGCTTTGCATATAGGGATATGTCATGCAGAACAGTAACCTCGGGCGTATAGCCAAAGCTGACCTTGTCAAGCACCACATGACCTGTAATTTTATCCATGGGTGTAGTTATTTTATCCGGCTTTTCAGGCTCTTCTGCCAGAATTTCAAATACACGCTCCGCACCTGCCAATGCGGAAAACACAGTGTTCATCTGCATCGAAATCTCGTTAATCGGGCGGTTAAAGCTTCGCGTGTAGTTGACGGAAATCGTAAGTCCCCCGATATCAAATCCGCGCGTTACAACTAAGATTGCGCCTACACAGGCGGTAATTCCGTAGGAAATATTACACAGCTGATGTGTCACAGGACCCATAATTCCCGAACAAAACTGCGCCTTAATCTGTGCGCGGCAAAGCCTTTTATTAAGATAGTCAAATTCCTCGGAAACGGTCTTTTCGTGGTTAAAAACCTTAACAACTCTCTGTCCTGAAATTGTTTCCTCTGCAAAGCCGTTTAACATACCCAGACTTTTCTGTTGCTCGACATACGCCGCTCTGCCTGATTTTATGATTGCCTTACTTGCATAGGTTAAAAGCGGAGTCATGATAATTGTTATCATTCCCAGTATCCAGTTTGTGTAGAGCATCAGTGCAATTGTACCGATGATAGTAATTGCACCTGAGATAATCTGTATCAGCGTGGTATTAAGCATTTCACCCACTGCGTCTACATCGTTTGAAAAACGGCTCATAATATCGCCTGTGGAATGTGTGTCAAAATACCTTATTGGCAGTGTCTGCAGCTTGTTATAAAGGTCGCTGCGCATCTTTTTAAGCGATTGCTGTGAAACTGTCAGCATAAGGCGCTGCTGTCCCCACATGGACAGTATTGAAACAGTATAGACAACTGCCATTGCTGCAATCCCCAGCATGAGTCCCCCAAGCCTGGCAGAAAGGTCTGCATCCAACGGGTCATAATAAAGGAATGTGTTCATAATAGGCCTCAGCATATATGACGATGCCAGTGATGCCAATGTATGAATAATTGCACAGACAAGCGCGCATATAAGAAGTATCCTCTGTTCTGACAGATACGCAAGCAGTCTTTTAATGGTTTTCAGCGCGTTTTTGGGTGTACCGTGCTTTGACATCGCACCCTGTGCCATCGCTCCGCCGCGTCCGGGGGTGACATTCATGGCTGCTTTTGTGGGCTTTGGAGAAAAGCTTTTATATTTTTTTTCAAGCCGTTCAAATGCATTTTTATCCATGCTTATTCCTCCTCCCGGTCTTTCTGTGAATAGTATATTTCTGTGTAGGCAGGGCAATTTGTCATAAGCTCCTCATGCTTCCCAATGCCTACGATACTGCCGTTATCCATGACGATAATCTTATCTGCATCACATACAGATGTGATACGCTGCGCGATAATAAGCTTGGTCGTATCCTGAAGCTGCTCGCGGAATGACTTCCTGATGGATGCATCCGTTGCAGTATCAACCGCGCTTGTAGAGTCATCAAGTATAATTATTTTCGGGCTTTTAAGCAGGGCGCGCGCTATGCACAGCCTCTGGCGCTGACCGCCGGAGAGGTTTGCCCCGCCACGCTCAACGTCTGTATCGTACCCATCAGGGAAAGCTCTTACAAAGGAGTCTGCCTGAGCAATTTCGCATGCCTTACTAAGCTGCTCATCAGTTGCATTTTCGTTACCCCAACGCAGGTTTTCTGGAATCGTTCCGCTGAAAAGTGTGTTTTTCTGCAAAACCACGGAAATTTTTTCGCGCAGGTTGTAGAGCGAGTAGTCCTTTATATTTATACCGTCGATGAGAATTTCACCCTCATCGGCATCATACAGGCGGGGAATAAGGGAAACGAGAGTCGTTTTTCCCGAACCGGTAGAGCCGATAATACCCACCAATTCACCTTTGTTTATGCTGAAGCTTATGTTTTTAAGCACCATGTCCTTATTGTTTTTAAAATAGCGGAAGGATACATTTTTAAATTCGATACTGCCGTGATTGATTTCCTTGTCTTTAAAAAGTGCGTTTTCATCAGTGATGTCAATTTCTGCATCCATAACGGCACTGATTCTTTTGTCACTGGCAGCGGCGCGCGTTCCCTGCAGAACAATCATCGCCAAAAAGTTAAGCGCCATGAGTATTTGTGTCAGGTATGTTATAAACGCCGTCAATGTGCCGATTTCCATGCTTCCTACCATGATGGGCTTTCCCGAAAACCAGACAACCGCCAGTGTGGTGATGTTTATTGCAAATGCGGAAACAGGCATGAGAAGCAGCATGATTTTAAGAGCAGATGTGGATTTTTCCACAAGCTCGCTATTTACAGAGGAAAACTTTTCAATCTCATAATCCTCACGCACAAAGGATTTTATTACCTTTTCATTTGTTATGGTTTCTCCCACTCTGTTATTCAGATTGTCAATTGCCTTTTGCATTTTTGCGTAGCGCGGTGAGGAGAGCTTTATTATAATTGTGATGGATAATGCGAGAAAGGGTATAATTCCGAAAATCACCCATGCCAGCTTCGGACTTAACATAAAGGACATTACAAGTGCGCCGATAAGCATTACGGGACTGCGGAAAAATCCGCGTAGGAGAGTTTGCGCGAAGTTCTGTACCTGAGTAATATCGTTGGTGATTCTCGTTATAAGAGAGCCTGTGGTAAAATCGTCAATGTTGGAAAAGGAGAATTTTTGTATCCGTCCGAAAAGGTCGGAGCGGATTCCTGCGGCAAGGCGCGTGGATGCCCTTATTGAAAAATTTGCCCCCAGTATGCCTGTAATCATCATAAAAATAGCGATGAGCGCCATATAGATGCCGTTTTTTACAATGTAGGCAATGTCACCTGTTGCAGCACCCTTGTTAATGATGTTTGCATTGATGTAGGGGAGGATAAATTCTCCGCATGCCTCAAGCACCATAAAAAGCGGACCAAGGATGAAGTTGTACCAGTATTTTTTTATGTAGGGTGTATATTTTCTCATAACAAATCCCACCTCAGATAAATAATATGACAATATAATCGCAATATATAATTTTATCACAATGAAGAGCGTTTTACAACTTTTAATAAGTAAATAATTTGTAAATTTACCATAAAACGTTCAACGTATGTATGTTGACATATATTTTTCTGCATGGTAAAATCATTTTTGGAAGTGAGTGATAGCGTATGTGGTTTGAAAATAGTGTAATTTACCAGATTTACCCTCTCGGGTTTTGCGGCGCTCCGAAAACAAATGATAAGGAAACTGTGCCGCGTATTTTAAAGGTTATTGATTTTATTCCGCACCTTATTAAACTGAATGTGGATGCGGTATATTTCTGCCCTGTTTTTGAAAGCTCCTCCCACGGATACGATACTGCAGATTACAGAAATATAGACGTCCGTCTGGGCAGTAATGATGATTTTGCTCTCGTCTGCAAAAAACTGCATGAAAGCGGAATCAAGGTGCTTCTGGACGGAGTATTTAACCATGTCGGCAGGGGCTTCTTTGCTTTTAAGGACGTTCTGGAAAAAGGGTACAATTCCCCCTATAAAGATTGGTTTTATATAAATTTTGACGGAAACAGTAATTATAACGACGGCTTCTGGTACGAGGGCTGGGAGGGGCATTACGAGCTTGTAAAGCTCAATCTTGATAATCCCGAGGTTGTAAGCTATCTGCTTGAAAGCGTGGGAGAGTGGATGGATGAATTTGAAATTGACGGTCTGCGCCTTGATGTGGCGTATATGCTTAACCGTAATTTTATGAGGCAGCTTCATACGTTTTGCTGTGGTAAAAAGGAAGATTTTTTTCTGGCAGGAGAAATGATACACGGAAATTACAGGGATATTGTCAATCCCGACATGCTCCACAGTGCCACAAATTATGAGTGCTTTAAGGGAATATATTCCTCCCTTAACAGCATGAATATGTTTGAAATCGGTCATTCTCTGCGCAATCGGTTTGGCAGGGAGGATTGGTGTGCGTACCGCGGACTGCAGCTTGTGTCATTTGTTGACAATCATGACGTTACGCGGATTGCCTCCAATTTGAATAAAAAGGAGCATCTGCTTTTGGCACACGGTATCCTTATGGCGATGCCGGGAATCCCATGCATTTACTACGGCAGTGAATGGGGAATAAAGGGGCATAAGGAGGACGGAGATGATTCTCTGCGCCCGTGCATTGATGAGCCTGTTGAAAATGAACTTACGCACTTTATTGCACGTGCCGCTAAGGCGCATAAAGAAAGCAGTGCCCTCTGCAAAGGGGGGTTAGACATCCTGCATCTGACAAACAGTCAGTTGGTTTTTGAACGCAGAAGTGCTGATGAACGTGTAATCGTACTGCTCAATGCCGATGCTTGTGAATATACGGCTCATTTTAATGCTGATGCAGGCTGCGGAACAGATTTGTTGACAGGAAAGCATTTTGATTTTGGTGCTGGCAGTGTTATGCCGCCTTACTCAGTACAGTATATAAAAGTAGAGGGTTAAATTAACTAAGCGTTGTAGGTTTACAATAGATGTGTTACATTCCGATATATTTTCATACGAGGAAACCTCGTACAAAAACATATCGGTAAAAATAATAGCGAATAGAAACTTTT